>NZ_JBYNRX010000062.1:0-47182 GCF_057785375.1 Roseiflexus sp. | reverse complement strand
CCTCTCGCCACACCCTCTTTCCCTACCCGCCGCTCGTCCGATCTTACCGCCCCTCCCCCTTCCTGGGCGAGGGGCGGGGGGTGGGGGACCATACCGCCCCTCCCCCTCCATGGGCGAGGGGCTGGGGGTGGGGGACCATGCCGCTCCTCCCCCTTCATGGGGGAGGGGCTGGAGGTGGGGGAATGGTCACGTCCGAGGCTTCTCAACAATACCGCGCCGTGCTACAATTGGCGTAAGAGCGCATGCGGCATTCGAGAGAAGACGTGCTGTGTGTCATTGCTCTGGTTGTTGTTCGCGCCACACAGAAAGGCCTCGATCCATGCACCGCTTACGCCTCCTTGTGTTAGTCGGAATCATGGCGCTCGCACTGACCGGTTGCAGCGTGTCTCTCGGTACAACTCCAACCGCGACGCCTGAACCACGCCCGACCGCCACCCCGCGCCCGACGTCGACCCCGCGCCCGACTGCCACGCCGCTGGCGACTGCTGAACCAACTGCGCGCCCTGAACCCACGACGGCGCCCACGACACCGTCGGGATCGACCAGTACGGGTTCCGGCATGCTGGTTCCTGTCGTGATCGACCGACTTGAGACATTCCGTCACCCGGCTGGTCTGTTCAGTATCGATATACCGTTTGACTGGAAACTCGAGCAAGATGCAAACGAGACCTCTCTGCTCTATTTGTGGACGGATGCCGCCGAGAATGCGTTGATTATTCTCAGCATCACCGAGACGCAGGAGGCGCTCACCCAGGACAATCTGGCAGAACGCGCCACAGAGTTCGTCAATCTCTTCAAGGATGAGCAAGACTTCTCGATGGATCCGCCGGAAAAACTACGCAGCGGCGGCGTGCAGATCATCTGGAGTTATACAGCGCAGGCGAGCGGCGGCATTGCTGCCCCCGTGCTGGCGAACACATTTGCCTACCGCGATGTCGATAAGGTATCGCTGCTGACATTCGGCATACCCACAGAACAATTCGATGACCTGAAACCCTCACTCGACGCCATCCTGCGATCATACATCGTCGATCCGGCGGTTCCGCTTTCGGGCGATACGTCGGCTCAGCGGTTCGCGTTCGATTTCACGCGTGACGAGGGCAAATGGATCACCGATGTTTCTTCAGATCTCAAAGTAGTGATTGAGGACGGTGTGTATCGGATTGTTCTGAGCACACCCGATCTGTATTACCTGACGGCGCCGGATATCAGCCGGGCAAATGACCTGGAAGTAAGTGCAGATGTGTTGATTCAAGGGAATTCACGCGCCGGCGTTGCAGTGCGCTACGGCGCCGGCACACCAAATGATACCCGGAATTACTACGCCTGCTGGATCGATGGCAACGATCAGTATGGATGCTTTGTCTCGGTCAATGACCGATGGACAACGCTGCGCGAGCCGATCAGGAATCCGGCGATTAAGCCGGGGGCGGTCAATCGCGTCTCGCTGAAAGCGCAGGGGAATCGCATCATCTTCAGTGTCAACGGCGTTGAGATGCAAACCTTTACCGATACTCGCGTCACCAGTGGCCAGGCAGCGCTCTACCTGGAAAACTTCAGCACGGAAGCGGGCGCCGAATTCGACAATGTGATCGCCACGCTCTTGAAGTAGCCAAACTTATTCGCCTGCCCCTGGAGGCCTGGAACGCGCGCGTTTGCTGCAACGCGCGCTTTCATTTATAATAGCTTCTGATGAACGCGCCTGTGACCATAAGGTTCCCAGGAGAACGCTATGAGCCAGCTGGGCGAGCGGCTGCGTGCAGCTCGCGAAAGCCAGGGCATCAGCCTCTCACAAGCTGCTGCTGAAACTCGCATCCTACAGCGGTACCTTGTTGCGCTCGAGGATGGCGATTACCAGAATCTTCCCGGCGATGTGTATGTGCGCGGCTTTATCCGTAACTATGCCGCATTTCTTGGCCTGTCGGCAGATGAATTGATCGATCTGTATCGCCATGAGCGTGGGTGCACCGATCCGATCCGCGTCGTCCCGGCGACATCGAATCCACGTGTGCATGGATGCGTGGCGCCGAGTCTGGTCGGCGTCTTCTTCGTCGTGCTGGCGCTGGTCGGGATAACCTACCTGGTGCTGAGCGCCACCAACCGGATCGGCGAAAACGCGCAACTCGCCACCATACCAACGGCGACGATGCCTCCCCCGCCCAGCCCGCTGCCGACGGCCCCGCCAGAGGCGACCCCGGCGCCATTACCGGTGACAACACCGACGGTTGCTGTGGCCGGCGGGGAGGTTGAGCCGTCGCCAACGCCGACGCGCGAGCCGGAAGCGCCAATTGTGCTCGAAGTGCGGATCGATCCAGGAGATAATCCCGGTTCGTGGCTGGAAATCAAAACTGACGGCGAGTCGGTCTTTCGCCGGGTGCTGGCGCCGGGTCGTTCGGTGCGCTTTACTGCCCGCCGCTCGGTGTCGGTGCGCGCCGGTAATGCGGCAGTGGTGACGGTTGTGATTAACGATCAGGAACGTCGCCTCGGCGTCCGTCCCGGTGAGGTAGTGACCTTCGAGTGGCCGCCGTAAGCGGGAGGAGAGCCATGCCTGCTGAAAGCACATTCGATATTGTCTCCGATTTTGAGCGCCAGGAACTGGTCAACGCTATCGATCAGGCGCGGCGCGACGTGGCCACGCGCTACGATTTGAAAGACACGAAGACAGAGATTGTTTTGAGTGAGAAGGAACTGGTCATTACGACCGAATCGGACATGCACCTCGCGGCAGTTCGTGATCTTGTGCAGACAAAAGCCCTGCGACGCAATCTGTCGATCAAGATCTTCAAGTTCGGTCCGGTTCAGGAAGTGAGCGGCGGTCGTGTGCGGCAGGTTGCGACGTTGCAGCGCGGCATTCCTGAAGAAGTAGCGAAAAAACTGGCAAAACTCATCCGTGATCATTTTCCGAAAGTGCAACCGCGCATTCAAGGGGATGCATTGCGCGTTGGGAGTAAAAGCCGTGATGAGTTGCAGGCGGTGATTCGTCTGGTCAAAGAACGGCAGGATGAATTTGATATTCCGCTTCAGTTTACCAACTATCGCTGAGTGATGAAAGTTCATATTATCACCCTCGGTTGCCCTAAAAATCAGGTCGATAGCGAGGGTATGAGCAGCATCCTGGCAGCCCAGGGGTATACGTTCGCCGAACGCGCCGATGATGCCGATGTCGTGATTGTCAATACCTGCTCGTTTATTGCGGCGGCACGCGAGGAAACGCTCGCAGTGTTGCGCGATGTCGCTGCGCGTAAGACACCCGGACAGCGCCTGATTGCCGCCGGTTGCATGGCAGAGAGCCACGGCGCGCTCGTCGCAGCCACGCCAGGAGTCGATGCGATCCTCAGCACTAGTGAGTGGATGCGCATTGGTGATGTTGTCGGTGCATTTCAGTCTGCGCCAGCGTCTCCTGCACCTGCGCGTGACATCATTCCGCTGACCGGCGCCGCTCCCCTCTCTTCCTCCGCTTACGATCTGAGCGTGCCCGGCGCCTACGCCGACTGGCGCACCGCGCCGATCCGCCGCCGCGTCAGCGGTCCTTCGGCGTATCTGAAAATTTCAGACGGATGCAATCTGCGCTGTGCGTTCTGCACGATTCCGTCATTCAAGGGCGATATGCGCTCTAAAGCCGTGGGGCCGATCCTCGGCGAGGCGCAGGAACTGGCAGCCGCCGGCGTGAAGGAGATTGTGCTGGTCGCGCAGCATCTGACCGATTACGGTCGCGATCTGGGTTTGAAGGATGGTCTGGCGATCTTGCTCGATGAACTCTGCGCCGTGCTGCCGGAGGATGTCTGGGTGCGCCTGATGTATGCCTATCCGCATGGCATAAGCGAGCGCCTGATCGCAACGATGGCGCGCCATCCGCAGATCTGCCATTACCTGGATATACCGCTGCAGCACGCACATCCAGAGACGCTGCGCCGGATGCGGCGGCCGCCCGATACTGATCGCACGCGACGGATCATCGACGACCTGCGCGCGGCGATGCCCGATATTGCGCTACGTTCGACGTTTATCGTCGGTTTTCCGGGTGAGACGAATGCTGAGTTTCAGGCGCTGCTGGCATTGCTCGAGGATGTCCAGTTCGACCGGGTCGGCGTCTTTCGCTACTCGCGCGAACCAGGCACGCCAGCCGCCGCTTTGCCGGGTCAGGTGACGCCAAAAGTTATCGAGCGCCGCTGGCATGCAGCCATGCAGCTGCAACAGCGCATTTCGCGCCAGCGCAACCGGCGCTGGGTTGGGCGCGTTGTGCGCGTGCTGGTGGAGGGGCAGGGACAAACCGATGATGGTCGACCGTTGAGCGTCGGTCGGTCGTTCCGTGACGCGCCTGAAGTCGATGGGCAGGTGTTCTTCTGGGGCGCGGCGGCGCCTGGAGTCTTCGTCAATGTGCGTGTGACGCAGGCGCTTGACTATGACTTGTGGGGCGACGCCGTCGCAGCGTGCGATGGGGAAGAGAAAGAGAGGATCGCGCATTGCGTGCAGGATGTCGGATAGAAAACCCTGCTGCTATTCGCAATCCTCTTCTTCTCTTCAAGCGGCGATGCGCGCCTGAATGGTTTGCTGGATGCGCCGCAGTTCTTTGGGGTTGCGCCGCGCGAGGTAGTCGATCATGTAGTCGATTGCGGTCGTGCTGTAGTCGTCGAGCAAGCCGTCGAGCACTTGCTGCACCACCATTGTGACAAAATCCGACTCGCTGATCGCCGGCGTGTAGACATACGCCAATCCTTCGCGGTGGCGGCGCAACACGCCTTTCTCGGCAAGACGGCTCATCGTTGTCATAACCGTTGTGTAGGCAATCTCACGTTGCTGCGACAGTTTGCGATGGACTTTCTTGACCGTGCTGCGCTCATCCTGCCAGATGATCTGCATGATGTCCGTCTCGAGCGGTCCGAGCACCTTGACGAGACCATCCTTGGTCGGGCTGAAGCGGAAGCGCATGTTCAGCGGCATCGACGCTACTCCTTTCGGTGGCGTTAGTGGCGCTACGGGCGGTACCGGCGAGCGCCGATAAATTACTGACGATAGCGGGTGCGCTCTACTCGTATGCAGTGTACTAGCGCCGCGCGCAAACCTCAAGAGCGACGGATTACCGACTGGTTACATAAGATTACGGCAGGATGACACCTATGAAGCACGCGGATGAGCGAACGGCAATCGAGGCGGCGATGCGCGCGGCGTTTCCCCAGGCCGACGAACGGGTGGCGCGGTTCTATGCCATGCAGGAGTATCATCTGGGGTGGCGCGACGAAGAATTGCGCCCGGCGTCGTTCGATCCGGGCAAACTATTGCGTCCACGCCTCTGCCTGCTGAGTTGCCGCGCCGTCGGCGGCGATCCGCGCGATGCGCTGCCGCTGGCGGCGGCGATTCAATTGATCCACGACTTCTCGCTGATCCACGATGATATTCAGGATCAGAGCGATACTCGGCGCGGTCGCCCGACCGTATGGAAGTTGTGGGGTCTGGCGCAGGGGATCAATACAGGCGATGGCATGTTTACCATTGCCCACCTCGCGCTCCATCGTCTGGCGCTGACCAGCCTGCCTGCGGCGACAATCCTCGATGTGCTGCGACGTTTCGATGAAACGATCCTGGCCGTCTGTGAAGGACAGTTTCTCGATCTGAGCTATGAAGGGAATCTTCAGATCGACGAAAGTGCGTACCTGGCAATGATTGAACGCAAGACGGCGGCGCTGATCGCTGCGTCGGCGGAACTTGGCGCGCTCGCCGGCGGCGCCGATGAAGAGACGATCCAGGCGCTGTTCGATTTCGGGCGTGCGCTTGGCCTGGCATTCCAGATCGAGGATGATGTGCTGGGGATCTGGGGCGATCCCGCCGTGACCGGCAAGCCCTTTGCGGCGGACCTGTACCGGCGCAAACTCAGTCTGCCGGTCATCCACGCATTGACGACATCGCCTGATAAAGAACAATTAAGGGACGTGTACGCGCAACCGACGCCCGATGATACAGCCGTGCGCCAGGCGCTGACGATCCTCGAAGCGGCAGGCTCGCGCGTGTACGCCGAAACGACCGCTGCTGCCTATCACGGCGAGGCGTTTGCGGCGCTTGATCGCGTGCACGGCGACGCAGCCGCGATCGATGAGTTGCGCGCTATTGCCACGAGCCTGCTGGGCCGGCGTGCGTGAAACTGCGTCCATGAGCGACGGTCGCGTTCAGGCGCCCACGCTCATACGTGTGGTTTTTTGGCAAGCCCTCACAGGGTATCGCTCATTTCGGTCATCAGGACGCCTCCACTCCCCTCTTCAGCGACGCTGGACAGGGGTTGGGGGGTGAGGAAAAGGGCGTCGGGATGCGGACAACGCGCGGCGCATCTGGAAAACTCCACTCCTGTGAGCCGGGTGCATCCCTGGCGATGGGCGCGAAGGGCAAGCACAGGGGCCTGTCCCTACGGCGCTGGCGGCTCTCCTGAAACATTCCAGATTTGCGCCCGATCTCCTGTGACAATGATCAGCGTTCCAGAGGCATCCCGCGCATCCCGCCCTACGCGGGCCTGCCCATCGCCAAACGGTTCGCCGATAGTCTGCCCCGTCTGTGCATTCCAGAGTTGTAGCCCCTGACCGCCGCTTCTGGTCAAGGGTTGATAGTTGTCACCAGGTCCAGCCACGACTCCGTGTATGGTCCTGCGTTCGGCTGCGGCGGCGGCGCTGGCGCTTGCGTTGGCGTGTTGATAGGTGCTGCGAATGCCGGATCGGTTGCGCCGCTCAGGGCGCCGGCAGCGCGTGACAGCGGCGGCACTGTGGCCGGGGTCGGCGGGATGGCGGTTGGCTGCGGCGCAGAAGAAAGAACAGCGCCCATGCGCGATGCAGCGCGTGACTCTGGCGCAGTCTGGCGCTCAGGAGGAGGCGCCGCCCCGGCAGACGGCGCTTCAGGAGCAGACGGGGCAGCGGCGACCGGCGCCGACATCACCGGCGGCGGTGCGACGACGCGCACGGCGACACGCTCCGACGCGGCGGTAAAGTCGCGGTCGTCCTGAGCCAGCGCCTGACCAACCAGCAAGGTATCGGGGGCAACCGCGGTGTGCGCGCGCACGGTGATCAGAATGGTTGCCGGTTTCTGTGCCTTTGCCTGCACGTTGCACACAATCATTCCGGCGCCGATGCAGGCGCCCGCCGCACTTTCGATGCCGATGACCTCAACCCCGCGATCCAGCATGGCGCGCACTTCCACACGCGCCTGGTCTCGACCGGTGGTGATGCGCAGCGTGTAGGTGAATGATTGACCCGGCAGCACGGCGTCGGTTGAGACGGTCTTGGTCAACGTCAACGGCGCTGGTCCAATCGGGGCAGCAGTGCGTTCCGGCGTGGGGGTTAGCGCTTGCGGCGTTTCCCCCTGCTCGTCTGAAGCTGTTACACTCCGCGCGACAATGAGCAGGAAAAGCAACAGGATTGCCGCAAGAACGCCGATACATGTGCGTCTGGTAGAATAGCGCATAATAATCATGGAAGCCTCGTTATCTGATACTAACTTGCGGTCAGTCAGACAAGATGTTCGAGCGCCGGTTCGCAAGGCGTAACGATCCACAACGCGCGTTAGCGGTCCGAGGGTAGGCGAAGGCAATGCCTTCGCCTACCCGATCGCACTTCAGTCAGCGATTTTTCGGATAGGCTCTTAGTATGACAGGGCGACGGACTTCGCAACCACGGGATGCGAAGTCTGTCTGCGCAAGCTGGAACGACACACTTCTGAACGTGCGCTGCCGACAGAAGCAGGCGACTGCTCGCATGGCGGGTCTTGAACCGTAAACACGCTCGATAAAGCCATGGATATCGTACCACCGCCTACGCGGTACCATCGAGGCGTGTACATGACAATTTGCTCTCATACAACCACACCCTGGACAATCAAAGACGTGGAGCGGCGAACTTGGCTTCGACAGGCTCAGCCAACGTTCGCCCTGAGACGGTCCACGCAGGCAATTATTGTGCAACATTTGGTTGATCGCTCTATCCGATGAAACCCTGGATATGAAGATTGTGCTGCTCAGCGCCGAATATCCTCCCATGCCCGGCGGCGTCGGCGACTACACCCGTAACCTGAGTATGGCGTTGCTTCAGCGCGGTCATGAGGTCACGGTACTGACCGGTATGGCAGACAGTGCCGATGACCATCCGCCGTTGCGCGTCGTCCGGTTGCCGCTGCGCCGGTGGGACTGGCGTTGCTGGCGGGTTGTTCGCCGTGCGCTGGACGATCTGAAGCCGGATGTGCTGCATATCCAGTATCAGACAGGCGCCTATGGGATGCACCCGGCCATCAACTTTCTCCCCCGGCGACTGCGCTCCCAGGCGAACCGTCCGTGCCTTGTCGTGACCGCACACGATCTGTTGCCGCCCTACCTGTTCCCGAAGGCAGGTCCGCTCCGTGATTGGGTGACGCGCCGGTTGATGCTCGATGTCGATGCCGTGGTGGCGACGAACGAGGCGGACGAGGCGCGATTGCGGCGCTGGGGTGCGGGGCAGGGGCGTCACACGCTGGCGGTGATTCCGATAGGCGCCAACCTTGCAGTTGCGCCGCCGCCTGGCTGGGATCGCCGCGAATGGCGCGCACGCCTGGGCATTGCGCCAGAAATGACGCTGATCGCCTATTTTGGGTTGATGTCACGCAGCAAAGGGGTGGACACGCTGGTTCAGGCGCTGGCGCGCCTGCCGGAGACGTTCCGCCTGATTGTCGTCGGCGGCGAGGCGACGGCGCCGCAAGACCGCGTGTATGCGGACGAGGTGCAGCGGCTCATTGCCGCGCTGTGCCTGAGCGACCGCGTGACGATGACCGGGTATTGCGACGCAGCGACCGTTTCGGCGCACCTGCTGGCGGCGGATCTGGCGGCGCTGCCCTTCGCCGATGGCGCTTCCTTCCGGCGCGGCAGCCTGCTGGCGACGCTGGCGCACGGCGTGCCGACGATCGCGACGCCGGGAGATGCAGCGCTGATTGATCGCACCCACGTCCTGCTGACGCCAGCCGGTGATCCTGACGCCCTTGCCGGGACTATCGCGCGGCTGGCGAACGATCCGGCGCTCCGGGAGGGTCTGAGCGCCGGCGGCGCAGCGCTGGCGGGACGGTTTTCCTGGGAAGTGATCGCCCGTCGGCATGAGGAGTTGTACCACGGGTTGCGCAACGCGCGGGGGTAGCGCACGACCAGGAACGACCTTTGCGATGCCGGGCGGATCGGGTTGATTTCAGCAGAAGCGCTCAATTGATGTTCGTCTTGTACCGGCGGGAGAGATGAAAAGCGCATTCGCGCAGATCGAAACGCGGTATCAGACACACAACGGGAGGCGCCCGGTCGAGCGGTTTGAGGGAGCGCATTGCAGATCACCTCGTTGATAGCAGGAGCGCAAATGGATACAATTCTTCAAAAGATGGACGGTGTATGACGCGCGGCGAGACTGCCGGGCTATCAGGCGCTGGCGTTCCGCAAGGTATTCCTCGCAGGGAAAGGATGCGGGAAGTCTCCGCCCTTTGACAAGCGCTTCGACACGCTCAGCGCATTGCTCAGGGCGCGCCGCATAACGCAACGTTTCAGGGAGTTCGGCGGAAGCCGTCTCAACGCGCCGGGCGAGTGTTGGGCGGAAGTCGTCTAATGAGAAGTCAGGCGGGCGTGCATCAGTTCATCGCAGTCATAACAGGTAAAGGAGAAATGATGCAGACAGTAACAGTTGCTGAAATCGTCGAACGTTTGCAACGGTTATCTGTTGACAAACTTGTAGTCGTCTACGATTTTGTTTCCTATCTGCTCGAGCGAGAAATGGGACAAGCGCCAATCAGAACGACATCGGAAGCCTTTCAGACCACGTTGGCTTCGGAGTCTATTCTGAAGCGCGATTGGGAACGGCCTGAAGAGGACCTCGCATGGGCAAATTTGTAAAAGGTGACGTTGTTGTCGTCCCCGTTCCCATTCTCCGATCTGAGTGCAACGAAAAGACGGCCTGCGTTAGTGGCAGCCATGTTGACGGGTGATGACGTAATCTTGTGTCAAAGCACCAGCAAGACGGTCGCCGATAATTACGCTATTGCCATTTCAGACAGCGATTTCACCAGTGGCAGTTTGCATCAAGAGAGCAACATTCGCCCTAATCGTATCTTTACCGCTGACTCCAATATCATTCTATATCGAGCGGGTGTATTGTCCTCTCAAAAAGTGCAAGAAGTTGTAGCGAAGATTATATAATTAGCGCTTGATAAGACGAATCGCCCGCCTGACCAGCACATGCACCCGACAGGCTTCGCCTCGCAGCGCTTCGCAGTCCAGGTAAAAGCCAGCCGTCAGACTGCCCTTTATCCTCAGGCCGCCCGCCAATACGCAGCTCATAGAGCGATCAAACAAAATCCGGACGATCAAGGACGTGGAACGGTTGACGTTGGCTGAGCCTGTCGAAGCCGACGTCAGCCGCACCTTGCGCGCCTGGCGCGCCTGCCACGCCTGGCGGGCGCGGTTGGCTGAGCCTGTCGAAGCCGACGTCAACCGCACGACGGTCAACACGGGCAAGTATTGTGCGACATCTGGTTGATCACTCTATCACACCTTCGCCTGCTGCACGGCTTCGCGCTGCTGTTCCCCCGATGGCTGCCCGCGCACCAGAGTTGGCACAATGGCGATAGCAGACAGAAGCGCCGCGACCAGCATGGCGTCGTGCATGCCGGCAACCAGCGCAAATGGCGGCGCAGCGGTCACCGGCTCGTATGGCTGACCGGCGGCTGTGATGACGCGCGTCGCCCAGATCGCGCCGGCAATGGCGACGCCGGTCGTCTGCCCCAGGGTGCGCATTACTGCCAGCAGGCTTCCGGCTATTCCCAGATTGGCGCGCGGTACGCTCCCCATGATCAGGCTGTTGTTCGGCGACTGGAACAGACCAAACCCCGCACCGATCAGCATCAGGCGCAGCACCACATCCATCTGCGTGCTCTGGATGGTCAGCGTTGCCATGCTCAGCAGTGCGGCAGTGGTCAGCGCCAGCCCGATGATCCCCAACCAGCGCGCGCCGAACCGGTCCGACAGTCGCCCGCTGATCGGCGACACGAGCGAGAGCACAAGCGGCGAGGCGATCAGGGTCAACCCCGTCGTTTGCGGCGAGTAGCCGAGCGCCTTCTGGAGGTAGTAGGGGATGAGCAGGAAATTGAACGCGCCCGCCAGGAAGATCAGAAACGCAGCCATGAGGCTGAAACTGAACACCGGCGTGCGAAACAGGCGCAGGTCGATCATTGGTGCAGCGGCGCGGTATTCCCACCACACAAACCCCGCCAGCAGCGCGCTGCCGCCGCTCAGCGCCGCCAGCGTGCGCCAGTCGCCGAAGCCCCACACCTGCCCCTCGGTCAGCGCCAGGAGCACGAGCAGCAGCCCAATGCCCAGCAGCGCCGCGCCGGTCAGATCGAACTTCTGCGCAGTGTGGGTGCGGTCGGCGGGCAATGCGTGCAGCGCCAGCGCAATCGCGCCAATGCCAATCGGGATATTGACGAAGAAAATCGCCTGCCAGCCGACCGCATCGATCAGCGCCCCTCCCAACACGGGACCGGTCAGAATACCGGCGGCGACCGCCGTGCCGATATAGCCGAGCGCCTGACCGCGCTGCGACGGCGGGAAGGCTCCCACCAGCAGCGCCGCACCGACGCCCTGGATCATTGCTGCGCCTATCGCCTGCAATACACGAAAGCCGATCAGCGCGCCAATGCTCCACGAAAGACCGCACAATGCCGAACTGAGGGTAAAAATGACGAAGCCGACCACATAGACGCTGCGTTTGCCGATCATGTCTCCCAGGCGCCCCATACTCGGCAGCAGGCAGGTGATCCCCAGCAGATACGCCAGCACGACCCATTCGACCTCGTGCAGTCCGGCGCCAAACGACTCCTGCAACGTCTTGAGCGCAATGTTGACAATCGAGCCGTCGATAGTGCTCATGAACACGCCGGTCGCCACTGCCAGCAGCGCCCACCATTTGCGTTCCATCGAGAGATGCCTTCTATTCAGTGTAGCCGAGCCAGCGAAGAGCATTCGGGTCGTCGCGCCAGTGTTCGCGCGCTTTGACCCACAGATCGAGGTAAATGGGACGCTCGAGCATCGCTTCGATTGCCTGGCGGGCGCCGCTGCCGATTTTCTTGAGCATGCTGCCGCCGGCGCCGATCAGAATGGCTTTCTGCGTCTCACGCTCGACCAGGATGGTCATTCGGATGTAGGTAACGTTCTCTTTCTCTTCCCACTCTTCGATTTCGACCGCCACGCTGTGCGGCACTTCGTGCTGCGTGTAGCGCAACACCTGCTCGCGCACCAGTTCGGCGGCAATCTCGCGTTCGCTCAGGTCGGTCACCTGCTCCTCCGGGTAGAGCGGCGGACCTTCCGGCAGCAGGCGCACGATCTCATCGACCAGCGCATCGAGGCCGTGACCGCGCAGCGCCGATACCGCGACTTCCATATCCCACGGCGCCAGTGCGCGGTACGCTTGAAGGTTGTCACTGCCGCGTTTGGTGCGGAGATCGATCTTATTGAGCACCAGGATGCGCCGCGCCGATGCCTTGCGCACCAGCGCCGCAATCCGCTCGTCGAGGCTCCCCGGCGGGCGTGTAATGTCCACCACCATGCATACCACATCGGCGTCGGGAATGGCGCGCCGCGCCTGTTTGACCATATAAGCGCCGAGGCGGTTGCGCGGCGCGTGGATGCCGGGGGTGTCAACGAACACAATCTGTGCGTCGGGGCGGGTCAGAATGCCGCGAATGGCGGTGCGCGTCGTCTGCGGCTTGGGCGACACAATCGCAACTTTCTGACCAAGCAGGGCATTGAGAAGCGTGGACTTGCCGACGTTCGGGCGCCCGACGAGTGCAACAAACCCGGAGCGATGCGGACCTTCGGGAAGTGCCGGACGGGTTGCAGGGGGCAGGGTTGTTTCTTCGGCTTCGCCGGTATGCTCTTCTTCACGCTCGACCAGGAACGGCATCAGGCGTTCGAGGCGTTGATCCAGGTCGAACTCATCGGCTGGCAACACCTCGAACCCCACCAGTCGCTCGTCCGGGTCGAAATCGAGGATGACCGGTTCCTCAAGCGGCTGCACCGACGCCGGTTCCTCACCGACGAGGTTGACGGTCAGCGTGCATTCCGCAGCATCGAACGACACCTGCGGATGCGCGAGCGCCAGCGCCAGGTCATCGGCGGCGGTCTCATCGTCCAGCGCCAGCTCGACGCCGATGACCTGACCTTGCGAGTCGAGCAGCAGCGTTGCCTCGCACTCGCCTTCGAGCGTGGCATCCTCTTCGGCGGTTTCGATAAAGCGCCAGGCAAGCGACCCGGCGTCCGGGTCGTAGAACAGGGTGATCATAGGCATCGAATAACCAGAACATGACGAGCAGGTTTATACATTTGAGCCATCCTTCCATAAATCTTCAATAAGAAGAAGTGATTTTATTGTTTCCCAGACTGTAAAATGTTCCCAGTTAGAATCTGGAACTTTCTTCTCTGGCGGATTGTTCGTCATCGAAATGCCTCATAGGACATGAGATCTTCCAGAAGAAAGGACTGCTGTTTCTCCTGCTGCTCACACTCCTTCAGGCGAGAAATAGCCATCATATATATATCCTCATCAATCTCTGCACAGTAGGCAGTGCGAGATGTGAGGTAAGCGACAAGACCTGCCGTACAGAGACCGCCAAATGGTTCCCATATGACATCTCCTGGATTCGAGGAGGCTTCGATGATCAATTCCATTAACTTAATAGGCTTTTGATTGAGGTGCGCATACTTGCTTGATCCAGGAAATCTTAACCTTTCCCTATTATGAAGAGGAGGGTGGTTCCATACATTCGTCACCCCGTATCTTCCTTTAAATGTCGGAAATAGTTTCTCATATTCCTGCTGATTAGCAGGTCTTTTGCCGTCAAAAGAGAAGTAAGGCCGCCCCTTTGGGTCTCCATATTCATTAGCATAGGAAACCATCCGAATAAAGATTTTGGGCGGAGGAGCATACCATAAGTGGTCCTTAGTGAAATATTTTCTCGAAGCAGCATTTGTCACGCCACATGCTTCATTTGTTTTATACATTGGCAGTCCAGTTCTATCCCATTCTTTTCTGAGCCATTCTTTGAGACTTAGCGTTTTTCCATCGCAATAAAACGCTGCGCGTCGCACATATTGAACACAAACTTCTGTGACGACCGGAAAACTTTTCAGAACCGGCAGATTACAATTACCAGCGATGTGTTGGATTCCCTTGTTCCAGATATTGCACCCTGCATACTCCCAACCATATTCATCAAGAATGGGATGAACCGTCGCCCATCCGATCTCAGTGTTCCAGAACCAGAGCGTGGCGCCAGGTCTGGCGTAGTGTGACCACAACTGGATATGGCTACGATACCAGGATTGGAGTTCTGCAGGTTCCCTGGCGTCCCCCTTAAACCCTGACACACCGTAGCCGCCATTAGAAATAATGACATCGGGGGTTGGCCATTCCTGATAGAATTCGGCGACATCACCGTGATAGATGGTGACATGTCCTGACGTGAAGATGGTTTGGTTCTTCACGGCTCGCCTGCTGCGACGGTGAATGACATCAACTGCAGTATTGACTTCACTGCAAAAAGCAACCACGAAGGTCACAAAGGAAAGGCGCTTCATTTTTATCAACCTTCGTGCGCTTCGTGTCCCTGGTGGTTAAGCCTTTGTGCAATGGTCTCAGCATTGTTTCTTGTATGTTCCTTAATCTTCGATGACACACGCTCCCGCCGTTGCAATGACGGTGACATTCTCGAATTCGAGCAGGCGGAGAAACTGTTCCATCGAGCGTTTCGCTTCATTGGCGGCGCGCTCCATAATGCCATTTTCACAGGCTGCCGCCAGAATCTGGCGTTCTGCCTCCTGTCGCGCCTGCGTTTCCAGGTTCGGGTCCTGCCCGCCGGTCAGTTGGGTGATCAGGCGCGTCTGCCGGTCGTAGACGCGGGTGCGTTCGTTGTTCAGGCGCGCGCTGAAAATCTCGGAGGCGGGCAGCGTCAGCGTCACGCTCATGCCGTCAGACGAAACAATGACATCGCGGTCGGTCAGTTTGCTCAGATCGACGCCGGCCACCACGTCGCCACTGGCGATCAGCAGCAATCGTTCGCCAAGGAACATATCGAGCGGATCGCCTCGTGCGGTCGAGGCTTCGACAACCCGTTCGATGGCGAAGCGCTGCGTCTCCAGACGCCGGAGATCCTTCATCTGTTGAATGGCGCCGCCCCAATCGCGGATCGTTGGCGTTGGCGTAGCGATGAGTTGCACCACCTGTTGCGGCACGTTGGGAACGAACGCTGCGACTATCTGTTGCCAGAAGAGCAGGAGCAGCGCCACGACCGTGATGGCGCCGAGCGCAACATACAGCAGTGTTGCAGCGCATCCGCTGCCAACCAGCGGTATGCCGGAGAGACGGGGGCGGGCAGGCTCATATGGAAGGTACGGTTCCTCGACGTCGTCATCGACCTCTTCGCCGCGAGCGCGCCGCAACCGGCGTTCCATCAGCGACTCGCGGCGCGACAATCGCATCAGTTCATTACGGCGCACGACCCGGCGACGTGGCGGAGGAGCCGCCTCCTCTTCTTCTGGATCGTCGTCGTAGCGAGGCATGATCCCCTCCGGCGCGTCATCCGCGTTTGATGCCGGTATGAATGGCTGCCGCACCCAACCCCACCAGGCGGTAAGTCACATCGCTCCAACCTGCCGCGCGCATAATCTGCGCCAGTTCGTCGGGCGGGGGGAAGACGCGCGCCGATTGCGGCAGATAGACGTAGGCTTCGGGGTCGGCGCCGAGCACGCGCGCCATGAGCGGCACAATGCGCTGGAAATAGACCCAGTGCCCAAACCGCAGCAACGGCTGACGCGGACGTGCCACTTCCAGGCAGGCGACCGTTCCACCAACGCGCACCACCCGCCACATCTCGCGGAATGCGGCGGCGATGTCGGTCACATTCCGTAATGTGAACCCGGTCGTAATTGCGTCGAAACTCTCATTGGCGAACGGCAGCGCCAGCGCATCGCCTGCCACGAAAATCGCGCGTTTCCCAGCGATTTTGGGCAGACCGGCGCTCATCATCGGGAGGGTAAAATCCACCCCGACCGCCAGGCCATTGGGCATCCATTCCGCCAGTTCGACCAGAAAATCGCCGGTGCCGGTGCCGATGTCGAGCGCTCGCCCGCAACTCGGCGGCGCTGCCAGCGCCACGGTCGCCGCGCGCCAACCCCGGTCCAGCCCCAGGGTCATAATGCCGTTCATGGTATCGTAGCCAGGGGCGATCCGGCTGAACATCCGCTCGACATACTCGGCTTTTTTGTCGGGCGGGGGAAGAACATCTGCACTCATTGTCGATTCATCTCGTAGATCAGCCGCAATCCTTCTAATGTCAGGTACGGCTCGACTGTCGTAATGGCTTCAGTTTCGGCAGCGATCACCTCCGCCAGCCCGCCGGTCGCCACCACCGGGCAGGAGGCGCCCAATTCATTCTGCATGCGGCGCACCAGCCCTTCGACCAGCCCGGCATACCCCAGAATGACGCCGGATTGCATATGGTGAATGGTATTGGCGCCGATCACCTTTGGCGGGCGCACCAGTTCGACCTGGTAGAGTTTTGCCGCCAGACGAAACAGCGCATCGGCGGAAATGCCGATACCGGGCGCAATCGCGCCACCGATATACTCGCCGGCGGCGGTAATCACATCGAAGGTCGTCGCTGTGCCGAACGCCAGGACAATGACGGGACCGCCGTAGCGCCGGAAGGCTGCCAGCGAATTGGCGATGCGGTCGGCGCCGAGTTCGGCGGGTGCATCGACCTTGTACTGCAATCCGGTTGGCGTCATCGCATTGACCATCAGCGGCTCGACGCGGAAGTAGGTGCGGCATAGCGTGCGAAATTCGCCAGTTAGCGGCGGCACGACGCACGAAATGGCGCACCCGTTGATACTGCGTGGATCGATGCCGCCAAGATCGAACAGGTTGTGCAGCAGCACCAGGTATTCGTCGGCGAGCCGGTGGCGTTCGGTTGTGACGCGCCAGTGCGCCGTAAGCCGTTCTCCCTGGTAGACGCCGATTTTGATGTTCGTATTGCCGATATCGATGGTCAACAGCATAATCCACCCTGTCCTATGGAAACCAGACCCGCACATCCTCTGGACGGCGCACGGCGCCCAGCGCCAGCATCAGTTTGATCCGCGCCTTGCGACCATTCAGATAATGAGCAAAGAGCACGCCCAACCGTTCGAGATCATGGTACGAGCCGACATAGCCATACTCATCGTGGAGTGCGCCACTGCCGGTGCATGGCGCGATGGCCACCATAATGCGCTGCGCCGTTGCTTCCTGGATCGCGGGCAGCCACCAGGGAGGTAAGCGACCGCTGCCAAACGCCTCGATCACGATACCGGCAACCCGATCAGCAATGGCATGACGTATCATTCGGTCATCACTCCCCTGCCCGGGAGTGATCAGATCGACCCGCTCTTCGAGGTGCGCGCACGGAATGAACATGCGTTGCGCCGGACGGTGGCGCATCCAGATGCGGTCGGCGACGATCCAGCCGAGCGGACCCGACCCCGGCGCGGTAAAGGCATCGACCGAATGGGCGGACACCTTTTGCACATCGCTTGCAGCGAGGATTTGCCCGGCAAACGCCACCAGCACGCCGGTCTCGCGGGTTTCGGCGGCAGCAGCAACACGGATGGCGCTGGCGAGGTTGTGCAACCCATCGTAGCCGGGCATCGTTGCAGGGCGCGTCGCTCCCGTCACAACCACCGGCTTCTCGTGGTTGATCGCCAGATCGAGCAGATACGCCGTTTCTTCCAGCGTATCGGTCCCATGGGTCACCACCACGCCCAAAACCGCATCGTTGTACAGTAACGCCTCGACCTGGCGCGCAAGATCGAGCCCCTGCACCGGTGTGAAGTGGCTGCCGGGCAGGCTGCTGAATTCGTTGAATTCCACCACGATGCCGCTGTTCGTCAGTTGGGCGATGATGTCCTCGCCATCGACCGGAACCAGAGCGCCGGTTGCAGTGTTGCGCTTGAAAGCAATGCTCCCGCCGGTTGTGACAACGATGACCTTCTTCACACCCACCTACCGTTTCCGCGCCACCCAGGCAATCCGTTGCGTGTACGCACCAATCGGTTGCGTGGTGAAACAATCATACACTGCCTCGACACTCAATCCAGCAGCGGCGATCAACGATGCGATCGTCTCCGGCGGGTAGGCGCGCTCGACATGAATCTCCTCGAAGCGCTCGTACCCGCTGGCATCATCGCCGACAAATCCGATCAGGCGCATCGTCGAACAGGCGGTCTCCGGGTCGAAACGGCTAAGATTCACCTGAATAAATCCCGGTCGCTCGATGATCTCCACATCGCCCCAGTCGTGCTCGAGGAAATGGCGCGTGTTCATATCCGCCACAAGCAGTCCTTCCGGCGCCAGCGCCTCCGCTGCCGTCGAAAAGCAGGCCGCCAGGTCCTCTTCGGTTAGCATGTAATTGAGACTATCATACGTGCACGTGACCAGGTCGAATGAACTGCGCCGCGGCGCTTCCGCCGAATCTCCGGCCTCGACGCGCGCCGTCTCCTGCCACAACCAGCGCATATCCGCCTCAATGAACTGCGGACGGATCGCAGCGTCCACCGGCTGTGCGCGGCTGTGTGCAATGGCGATCATCGCGGGCGAACGATCCACGCCAACGACGAACCATCCGGCATCAGCCAGAATGAGCGCCAGCGTTCCCGTGCCGCACGCAAGATCGAGCGCCCGCCGCCCCGCAACCGGATGACGCGGCAGGATGTCACCCAGCAGGTAATTGGCGAACAGTACTGCAAAGCGGATCTGACCGCTTCCATCGTAGAATGGCGCGTAGGCGCGGTAAATGTCGGATGTCTCGCCGGGCATGCCTCGATCAGAATGCCTTTATCCTTACTCTAACCTTCGTATTGTACCATACTGCGACTGCGGGGCTGTGCATACCCGTCCAGCCCGCGCACGCAGGCTTTGCTGCCCAGAGCCTGCGCCTTCCGGCGCCAGGCGGACCGGCGCATCTGCCGTCTCGCGGCGGGCTGAAGCCCGCCCCCCCGCTCCCCGTGTAGGAGCGGAGGGGCAGGGGGGTGCCGGCGTATTCGCCGTCTTGCAGCGGGCTGAAGCCCGCCCTACTTCTGCGGGGCGGGTGGTCAGATGGTGGGACATTGGTTGCTTTAGCGCACACCCACCGGTGCGCCGCCCTGCGCCGCCGACGCTTTGATGGCATCCCACAACTGCGCCATACGCAAGCCGACTTCGGGCGGGCAGGGGTTCTCCTGCTTCCCAGCGCGTACCGCCAGGAATTGCTCCCAGACGCCGCGCGACTCGGGCACGGGTATCGCAGCAGGCGGTTTGTCGCCGTTGTACTGCACCTCGAGCCGTTCGCCCCAGACGCCGGTGTATAGAATGGCGCGTTCGCAAAAGACTCGCACATCCGAATGGCACGACGGAATGGCTTCACCACAGGCATGGAGCGTGATCAGCGCCCCCGAGCGTAACCGCGCAATTACCGCTCCCAGCGTCTCAACCGGACGCCCCCGGTCGTCCAGATATGCCGCAACTTCGGCAACATCTTCGCCTGCCAGATCAACGACCGTGTTGAGCAGATGTGCGCCGGTGTCGAACAGGAATCCGCCGCCGGACAGTTCCGGTTGCTGTCGCCACGTCCCGACGGTCATTGGTCCCCAGTTCTGCCAGACGACGCCGCTGATCGTCAGGAGACGCCCGAACGCGCCGGATCGCAGCAATGCAACGGCAGTGCGCACATTCGGAGAGAGGCTTCCAGGGAATGCGACCACCAGCAACCGCCCGGTGCGATCACGGGTTTCGATCAGGCTGCGCGCCTCCTCAGCGTTCATCACCATCGGTTTTTCGAGCAACACGTCGAGACCGGCTTCCATGCACGCCTTCGCCTGGTTGTGGTGGTACGCATGCGGCGTGATGATGAAGGCGGCGTCGAGTCTGCCGCGATAATCGACGAGCAGTTTCTCCAGGTCCGGTTCGTTGGGCGGCGGCGCAACGCCTGCCTGCTCGAAGAGCGCAACAGTGGCGTCATAGGCGGACTGCGATGGTTCGCACACGGCGATGATCTGCGTGCTGTCGCGCAATTCGTACATACGCCGTAGATGGTGGCGCGCCATGCCGCCACATCCAATCATCACCATGCGCACAGGTTGGGGAGCCATAGAACCTCCGGCGAAGATAATGCGGAGGTCTACGACCTCCGCGTGTGATGTTGACGAAGCCTGATTATACCGCTTTTTTGAACGCTTATCGTGTGATGATGAACAGTTGCCCTTCCGAGCGCCCAAACACTTCGGGGAAGAAACTCTCCTGCGCGATCGCCGGAATGACGCGGTACTCGCCCGGCTGCACGGCGCGGAAGGTGTAACTGAAGAGGTATGCGCCGCGCGGCAGGTAATCGGCGAACAGCGCCACCTTTTCGTCACGCAGTTCGACCCGGTCGTACCAGCGCCACCACCAGAAGAAGTACGGCGTCGCGGCGTCTGGCGCCGGTCGGAGCGCCGGATCAACGTTCGTGGCGATCGCGGTGGTCGCCAGGGTCGGGTCGATGGCTTCGCCACCGGCGGGGAGCGGGTCTTCCAGCTGGAGGTAGTAGAGATCGCGCTCCGCCACAATCGAGAGCTCGACTCGCACGGTGTCGCCCGCTTTGACGCTGGTCAACGTCGGGCAACGTGGTCCTTCCGTGCAATCCGCTGCCACATACCGTCGCGTCACGGCGATGCCCCGGTCGAGCGCCTTCACCTGATCGGCGGGCAGCGCCAGGTTCAGGTGCGCCGTATAGTAGAGTCGTCCCGGTCCCTCACTGCGCCCCACTGCCACCAGCGATGGATCGCCGGTCAGCAATTCGGTCGTCGGCACACGCACGACAGTCGGCGACATCACGTTGGTGGCGTCGATGCGCCCGGCGATGCGTTCGTCGCCGTTCAACCAGACGGCATAATCGTAGGCGCCGTTGAGTTCGCCGGTGGTTGCCATCCAATCGGTCAGCGCCAGCAACGCCCATACCGACTCCTGGGTGGTGAGCCAGATGTCGCCACGTCGAGCAACCATGAGCCAGCGCACAGCATTCGGAATGATCTGATTCTGCGGGTCGAGCCGCACCAGCGCCTGGAGCACAATCGCGCTGCTGGTGGTGTCGCTGCTGAATGCCCAGTAGTCCCGCACGGGTTCTTCCCAGTAGACCCCGGTTGCGCTGGTGATCGCGGCATTGTTCAGGTCCGACAGAAGCGTCTTGAGCCGCGCATCATTCGTATTGACGCGGTGGAGCGCCAGCGCCAGCAGCGCTTTGCCGTACACTCCCAGACGCTCGCGGTTGTTGTAGAGCGCATCCATCCGTCCGCTGTCCGGCTTGCCGCCGTCGGCGAGGACGTAGAGCAGCCACGCCTGCCGGTTCGCCTGCGGCGCTGTGCGCACATCGGCATCAGCGACGAGTTGCGCAGTAAGGTACTCCATCCCGCGCGCCAGCACGTCGTCGCGCACGGTGAAGCCCGCTTCGCGCGCACGCAGCATACCAAATACCACATACGCGCTGATATACGGGTTGCTCTCATCCTCTGACCACCAGCCCCAGCCACCGTCGGCATTCTGCCACAGATACAACCGGTCGAGCGCATCGGCGACCAACGTCGGCAGACGCGCCTCCAGTTCGGCGTTCGTCACCCCCAGCTGGCGCAGCGCCCGCAGCGCGACGACATTCGGCACAAAACGCGAGACGGTCGATTCGACCGTGTCATACGGGTATTCCTCCAAAGCCTGCAAACCGTCGAGCACGCCGGCCGCCAGCGAGGGATCGATACGGATACGGAGTTCGCCCAGGCGCGTATCGACATTCGGCGGCAGCGCCACTGCCTCGACCCGCGCATCCGCACTGTCGATCTGCCCGCCGGTCGCCACCGTCTCTGGTGCGCTGTAGCGGTAGACCGGAATGCGCCCACCTGGCGCAGTTGCGATGCGCGGGCGCGCTGCATCGCTCAGTTGCCCGGAGATGGCGCTGAACACCAGATCGACCGACTCGACATCGAGAACCGTCGCCTGCCAGGTCACCGACGCTTCACCGTTCGCCGGAACCTGGATCGTCTGCGTCAGCGGCGTGGCGACCGTGACCCCATCGGCGCTCAGGGTGACCTCAGTCGCCAGTGGCGCATTCGTGAGATTGCTGACGTTCACCGCCAGTTCCACCACATCGCCGACGACGAAGAAGCGCGGTGTGACCGGGCGCACGAGCAACGGCTTCGTGCTGACCAGTTCGCCGGTTCCCTCGCCGACGCGCGTATCCGCCGTGAGCGCCACGCCGCGCATCACCCAGGTCGTCAGGTTATCGGGCAGGGAGACCTGCACCGTCGCGCGCCCGTTGGCGTCGGTTGTCACAACCGCCTGCCAGAAGGCGGTATCGGCAAACTCTTCGCGGACGGTCAATCCTTGCTGAAGCGCGGCATCCCCAGCGCGCGCTGGCATCGCCTCTGCGGGCATGGCTGCCGCTGGCGCCGCCATTGGAATGGCCGCCTCCGGTCCAGCCGCGCCTGCCCCCGGCGGCACATTGCGCTGCGCCTCGTCCAGCAACCGCTCGAAGCGTTCGGCAGCGACCGACAGCCCGGCGCCGGTGAACACCCCCAGCGGACGGCGACCATAGAACCCCTGGACAATAGCATCCGGCTCGCGTGGTTGCAGCGACAGCACGGCTTTATCGACCAGATCGAGCGACAGTTCCGCCGCCACCGGTGCGCCATTCGTGTCGGTGACGCGCACCTCGAATGTGACGGCATCGCCGGGGGCAGCCTGCGACGCGGCGGAGGTCACCTCAACTCGCAGCGTTTGCGCGGTCGGTACGACATTCAGCGGCAGCATGCCGACTTTGAAATCGGCTGGTGCGCCGCTGCCGTCCGGCGGCGCAAACAGCACCGCCGAGACGAAGATATTCGGCGCATGATCGGGGGTGATCGGCAACTGGTAGACCAGACTACCGCCGCTTACCTGGCGCACCTCGTGGCTCAGCACACCGCCGCGTTCGACAGTCAGCAACGCCCAGTGCGTTCCGGTGAACGGTGAAGGAATGAGGATGGTCGCCGTTTCGCCGGGGCGATACTCGCCCTTGTCGGCGATCAGGTTGATACGGTCGTTGTTCTCGCGCAGCCAGAGCGCATCGCCGCCATAGACCCAGACATAGCGCGATGATCGCGCCTCGCGCCCGCCGGCATCGCGCGCGCGCGCCAGCACCAGGTAGGCGCCGCCTTTGTCGGGAGTGAACGAGACAACCGCCTCGCCATTCGCGTCGGTCGTGACCGTCTGCGTGCCGACAGGCTCGCGCACCTCACGCGACTCCCAGCGCCCGCCGGCGTCGTCCTGCACGAACCGGTTTTCCCAGGTGGTGCGCACCAGTTCGATCTCGACGGTGCGGTTCGCCAGGCGATTGCCGCGTGTGTCGATCGTCACCAGGTCGATCTGCTGCGCTGCGCCAGCCCTACCGACGTAAGTGCGCGGCGCCAGCCCGACGTACAGATCGCTGGCATGCACAATGACGTTGGTGCGCCCGCTGATCGCCTGGTTGTCGCGCCCGGTGACGGTCGCCTCGACCGTCAGGCGCACGCTGCGGGTGATGACATTTCCTTCCGTATCGCGCAATTCACCCGGCAGGCTGATGATCGCCTGACCCTGCGCATCGGTTGTGGCGCTGCCGGAGAGGATCGGCTGCGGCGGCGGCGCCGGAATCCACCAGCAGAAGCGGCAGATCCACAGATCGCCCGACTCGTCGAAGGTATACCTGCCAGCCCAATCGGGCGCCGGAGAGAACGGTTCAGCCAGCACATTCCACTGCACCGGCAGGTTTGCGGCTGGCGCGCCGAAGAAATACCCGGCGCGCACGGTCACATCAGTGGGTGTGCCGCGCACAATGTCGGCAGCGCGCGGCGTCGCCGTCACCTCGATCTCCGGCGGACGGTACGCGGCGACCTGAAAGGGGAACCGGAACTCGCGGCTGCCGATATTCAGGCTGATGGCATACTGGCCGGTTGGCGCACCGGCTGCCAGCGCGAACCCGCCATCGAAGGCGCCGTTCGGGTTCAGAGTCGCCAATTGCTGGAAGATGGACTCGCCAGCGGCATCATAGACGGTAATCTGAGCCGTGGTCACTCCCTGCATGAGCGAATAGCGCACATCGTCTTCGGCGCGTACCATGCCTTTGAACCACACCTGCTGCCCGGGACGGTAGATCGGACGATCAGTGTAGACATATGCGGTGACTTCTGGCAGATCAGACGACGCCGGGAGGTTGAAATCCCACGGACTGACACCGCTGCTCCAGTCCGCACCGAAGATTGCAAACGGCTGTCGTGCGACCGCGACCATCCCACGGTACTCGGTCCGGTTGAACGTCGCCTGCGCCACTCCATTCGCATCGGTCGTCACCGTCCCCAGCGAGTCGCCCTGGTTGTCGAACAGTTCCAGCGCAAGACCGGAAACCGGCGCGCCGGTCGTCAGATCATTCGCCCACACCAGCGCATTGCGTTCTGCCGCTTTCAGCGTCAGGTGCAGCGGCGACACTGCCAGCACCCGCGCATCGGGGTAGCCGGGGGGAGAGTCGAGCAGCAGCAGATACAGCCCAGGGTCCAGGCGACCGCCGCCTTCGACCAGGTCGATGCGCACCGGCGTTGGTTCATCGCGGGGAACACTGAACTGCGCCTGCCAGCGGCGCACAAGCGTCGCGCCAGGAGGCGGAGAAGCGCCGTCGGGTCCAAGAATCTCATGGCGTAGCACCGCCTCGACCGGCAGGCGATAGAGCGCCAGCGACGCGCTGCTGACATTGGTTGCCATCAACGCCAGGCGTGGCGCGCGATTAGCGTCGAACGTCGTGATGAAGCCGGGGGTCAGCGGGTAGACCTCCGGCTCCAGCGGCGCTGTGCGGAACCGCACCGTCAGCGACTGACCGGTGCGAGCGCCATACGGATCGGCGATGTCCGGTCCAATGGTTACCGCATATTCGGTCGAAGGGCGCGAATCGAAACCGATCACAAATGTATTGTCATACTCGTTGAAATAGGTATACACCTCCGTCTGTTGCGGCGTGATCGCAACATTCGGCATCACCGTCGTCGGATCGACCGGCGCATTGAAGCGGATCGCCAACCCGCCACGGCGCGCATCCGTCTCGCCATCGCGCGGGTCGGTCTCGAGAATACGCAGTCGCGGAACCGTCTGGAACGTCGCGCGGAAATCGTTCGCCATGCCAAGCCCGCCGGAAATGCCGGTCAGGCTGGCATCCGCCTCGACCGTGTAGCGCGCCTCGTATTCGAGGCGTTGGGAGGGGGTGAAGATCAGCGTCTCGCCGGTAACCTGAAGATCGCCGGGGATGTCGGCGCCATCGGGGCTGCGCAGGCGGAACGCCGCGCGCGCCGAGGCGGGATCGACTGGCACGTTGAAGCGCAGCGTGATAGGCTTTTGCAATGGAATGAGGGTTGCACCATCGAAAGGATCAATCGTTACCACCTGCGGACGGGCGACGGTAAAGCGCCAGGTATACTCCGACTGAAGCGGATTCCCGGTCACATCAGTCAGACCGGCGGCGATGCGTCCGGTGTAGGTGGCGCCGCCGGCAAGCGGCGCTGCGGGGATGAAGGTGTAGATCGCCGTATTCAGCCACTCCCCGCGCCCTGCAATTGGCGGATCGAACGTCAGCGGCTGCGGCAGGTTCGCCTGCATCTCGATTGCCGTCAGCGGCACAACGGGACGGTTGAAGAAGACGGTGATCGTCGCATTGGGCTGCACATCGGCGGCGCCATCGGCGGGGATCACCTGCCCGACTTCGAGGAACCCGGCGGTGGCGAAGCGGAAGCGCAGCGGCGCCGCCAGCGGCATGCCATCGGCGCTCTTCGCCGTTTCGCGCAGCAGCACCTCATACGTGGCGGCGCGTTTGAGCGGCGCGCCCGGCACGAAACGCACCGTGCGCGCATCGGGCCACTCCACTGCGCCAGTCACTCCGGTGACGGTCAAGGCTGCCGCCACCGACGCCCGATCCATTGGGCGGTCGAACACCAATTCGACCGGCGCACCTGGATCGAGCGCTTGCCCCGGTTCGGGCGAACGGGCGACCAGGATCGGCGCCGCCTGGGTCGGCGGTTGGGGAATATCGCGCCGCGGCGCGACCGGCGTTGGTTGCGCCGTCACCGGCGTTGGGGTTGGCTGCGGGCGTGGACCGCCGCATGCAGCGATGGTCGTTGCAATCACCATCAACAACGCAAACCAGCGATAGAGCGGAGGCATACCATTGCTCCTGTCTGTTTGTGGCACTCCTCTACCTCAAGACGTTGCCAGGAAGCCGTGAGTTCCGCCAATCCCGGACCCCTAACCTTGTGCTATTATACCCGCGTGTCGTCAAAAAGCATCGTAGTCTCCCAGGCGCACAGTTCTCAGTTCTCGGTTCTCGGTTCTCCCATGCGCGCATCGCCATGCCATTACGAACATCTCCTGAGTGAAGCCCGTCGTCTGGCGGATCAACTCCGCGCGCTTGGCGCCATTCGGGTCGTCCTGTTCGGTTCGCTGGCGCGCGGCACTCCATCGCTCTTTAGCGACATCGATCTGCTGGCGCTTTTCGAGGATCCCCGCTCGCCGCGTGAGTTGACGCGCTGGGTCTACAGTGTGATCGACAGCAGCGAGAGCGTTGACATTTTTGCATACAACAGCGAAGATTTCGACCGTCTCCAACAGCGTCCCTTTTGGAAACACGCACTGCAACACGCCCAGGTGCTTTATGAACGACCCGCAACGTGAGTCTGATCGCTGGTGGTGATCGATGTGCATCGCGCAGTTGGGGAACGTCTTGCGTTTCAGGATAAATATGGATGACCGAACGTCCAGGCAGTCTGTGCAGTAGAACGCCAAAAGCATCGTCAGGGAAAGGAAATTCGGGTATCATGACCATTCGTTTCGGAACCTTTGCGCCACAGGGCTGGCGGCTCGACCTGATCGAGATCGACGACCCAATAACTAAATACGAGGCAATGACCGCCGTTGCGAAGACCGCCGATGCACTGCCGGTGTACGACTCGATCTGGGTGTACGACCATTTTCATACTGTGCCGCGGATCGAACAGGAAACCGTCTTCGAGTGCTGGACGATCACGGCGGCGCTGGCGCGCGACACGCAGCGCGTCCACATCGGGCAGATGGTGACATGCATCGGGTATCGCAACCCGGCGCTGCTGGCGAAAATCGCCTCGACCGTCGATGTGCTCAGCCACGGGCGTCTCTACTGCGGCATCGGCGCCGGCTGGTACGAGCACGAATGGCGCGCCTACGGCTACGGTTTCCCCGAAACCCGCGACCGCATGCGCGCCTTCCGCGAAGCGACGAAGATTATCGTCAAAATGTGGACGGAAACCACGCCGACGTTCGAGGGAGAATACTGCCGCATCGATGGTCCGATCAACGAGCCGCGCGGGGTGCAGAAGCCACATCCCTCGCTCTGGATCGGCGGCAGCGGCGAACAGGTAACCCTGAAACTGGTCGCGCAGTACGGTAACGCCTGTAATATCGGCGGCTCACCGGAAACGGTCAGTCGCAAACTTGCAATCCTCCGCGAGCACTGCGAAACGGTTGGGCGCAACTATGGCGACATCATCAAATCGAGCAACGTCAACATTGTGCTGGTCAAACCAGGCGCCGACATCGCTGCCGCCACCGAGAAGGTACGCGCGACCTACGGATGGAGCGTCGACCAGTTGCATCAGAACGCCATCGTCGGCACGAGCGAAGAGGTTGTCGAACGCTTGCAGGCGCTGGCGGACGTGGGTATAGACTACTTTATCACCTATTTCCCGCGTGTCGCTTACGACCACACGCCGCTCTACCAGTTCGCCGAAGAGGTGGCGCCGCGCATCCGTTGATGGCGCGACGCCTGGCGACTGATGGTTCTTGAACAATGACTCCGCTATCCGTTCGTCCGCCCGGCGGTTGATGACCATTAAGAATGAAATCCGGTATGCGGGCTGGCGAATGAATTCGCGCCTGTAGGCCTCCGGCCGGTCACCCGCCTGCGCGGGTGGGAAAGCGTCGGCGCAGGCCGACGCCCGGCGCGTACGCGCCCCAAGGCGCGCTTTCAACCGCCAGCCAGAGTATGCCGATCTTATATGGTTAATCTTCATAAGCCGCGGGCTCCTGCTGCAAAGCCCGCCTGCGCGGGCTGGACGTGGCGATGCCGGATGATGTTCTCAAACTCCATAACGCGCGCTACGGGTGCGAAGCCTGTCTTCGCATAGAGCGACCAACCTGAACCTGGACAAACAAGGACAGTGGCAGGCGCTGACTTCGACAGGCTCAGCCAACGCCTGCCGCGAAACGATGATCATCGGCAAGGTGGAGGGCAGGCGTTGGCTTTGACAGGTTCAGCCAACGTCCGCCGTGCGGGTGAGTGCACGCCACAACCTGCGTCAGGACAACA
Source organism: Roseiflexus sp. (assembly GCF_057785375.1). Lineage (NCBI taxonomy): Bacteria > Bacillati > Chloroflexota > Chloroflexia > Chloroflexales > Roseiflexaceae > Roseiflexus > Roseiflexus sp. Next base: position 18,727 of record NZ_JBYNRX010000062.1, on the reverse strand, counting down.
GTTCTGCGTGATCCTGCGCGCCCTCCGCCAGCAGTTCATCGGCGGCGGCGAGGAGCGCAGCGATGCGTTCTTCTGCAAGCGGCGGCGTCTTCTGGCGCAGGTACAACTCCAAGGCGCGGCGCGGGGTCAATCCGTCGAGGATGCTCGCGTCGCCGCTCCCCAATCGCCCGCGCGCGCCGCGTTCGACCTCGACCGCCACGGCGGCAATGAAATGCGCGCCAGCATCATCGAGTGCGCGCCGAATGGTCTCGGTCTGAATCAGTTCCGTCTGTTCGGAGTGCGCGTCGACTTTCACCCGCACCACCGCGCTGTGCAACGAACGCCGCTCGATGGCTGCCAGCACCCGCTGCATCGGATCGTTCATGCCGCGCACATCGACCGCAATCGTGACGAATGGGCGCGCCGCCAGTTTATGAAAACGCCAGCGCACTTCGCCCTTTGCGGCCAGATCGACGATGACACATCCCTTGTCCTCGTCCTCTTCGCCGAAATCGATCCGCTCGATACTGCCCGGATAGATGATCGGCGGATGCTCGCCAAGCGCCTGATGGCAGTGGATATGCCCCATTGCCACATAATCGACATTCGGCAGCGCCATCAGACTGCGTGGATATACCAGGTCGCGCCCGAGCAGCACCTGCCGTTCCGCGCCGAAGGTCGCGCCGTCGATCGTCCCGTGAACTGCCAGCACCGCCGGCAGCGCCGGATCGAGATCATCGGCGGCCTGGCGCAGAAAGCGTTCCACCCGCTCGATTAGCATCGTTTCGACCTCCAGAAACGACGCCATGCGCAGTTCCTCTTTCGTCAGCAGCGCGTGGCGCGTCACCCATGGGAGCGCAATGACCTGGAGGGGACCGGATCGCGTGTGCAGTGTGTGGATGCGCGGCCGGTCGGCGATGGTCACGCCATCGACCGCGAGCGTATCGAAGATCTCGACGGCGTGCGCGCGCCCGGCGGCAGGCGAAATATCGTGGTTGCCGGTCAGGATGAAGACTGGCAAACCGCATGCGCGCAGGCGATGGATGCGCCGGGCAAACTCGCGTTGCTGCGTCGGGTTGGGCGTGCGGTTCTTGTAGATGTCGCCAGCGATGAGCACGACATCCACGCCTTCGGCAAGCCCTACGTCAATCGCCTCATCAAGGCGCTCCAGGTAGTCGCGCAGACGACTGTGCAGGCCGGTAGCCGGATCGACGCGACCATAGTTTTCGATGCCGATATGCAGGTCAGCCAGATGAAGCAGGCGCATGGCGCATCCACCGATACTCTCTATCAAAAGGGCGCTGGTGCGCCCGTGCGATCCAACACGAACGATTGTACGCAGGCGCGGCGGTATCGTCAAGGGTGCGCGGGTCTCGAGGTGACCGTCACTGTGCGGCGGGGAGCATCGCCCATCGGCTGCCAGGGGTCAGGGGCATGGCAGGCGCGGCGGGCAGTGGTATGGGTGACGGTCACCTGAGGCAGGTCAGCGAATCCGCGGAATGTCCTCAGCCGTTTTATCCGGCTTCAAAATGTAGACCCGATCGCTATTCACGCGGTAGATAACGTATGCGCCGCTCTGGAAATACTGCATGATAGTCCTATCGGCCTGCTCCGGCTCGACTGCCCATCCAAGCGTCTCGCGGAGGGACGGGACGCTCCGCCACACCTCGCCAAAGCCGCGGATCGGCTCGAACAGCCCCGGCGGCGGCGTCAGTCCGCCGTTTTCAGGCATCCCTTCGCGCCAGCGGCTCGCATACACCTGCCAGACCAGCGAGCCGCGTGCGCTGTCGTAGAACACCACCCAGATGTTGCCGGTATACCTCCACGCATACAAAGGCGCTATGGGAATCCAATACATGGCGCCGCGCTCGAAGCGTTGCGATGCTGCCGAAAACAGCACAGCCGGGAAGGGCGCCGGGCAGCCAAGGATATCCGGGTAGGCGCGCACGGTTGGACCGAGGAGCGGCGCCGGTGCGGCGCAGCGGTCTTTGGCGGACGTATACAACGTATACACATCGCGTCCCAGCAAGCCAAGCAACACTTCGTACCGGGTGCCTGCCAGTTCCGGATGGTACTCCATCCGCCGTCGCTCGAAATACTGCACCGTGCCGGTCCAGAGTTCATCGCCATTCGGCAACGTTTCGGTCATCGGCTCACTGATCGGGTCGCCGAAGCGCATCAGTCCGCCGTTGCGCTCCCAATACTCCAAAAACGTGCCGCATAGCGAATGACCGGTCTCCGGGAAGAACCGGCATCCCTGCGGCGCCGAGTCGGGACGCGGCAGCGACTGCCAGGAGAGACCCTGCGACTCAAGCACCTGCGCGCCAAGCCGTCCGGCAAGAACCCCGACCGAGCCATGATCTTCGAGGCGGTCACGCTCGAACCACTGCACCGGTCCGGTCCAGTTCTCAACCGTCTCGACGCGCAGTTCGCTGATCGGGTAGCCGAAGACCGGCAGACCGCCATTGCGTTCCCAGTAGCGCAGGATTGCGCCGGAGACGCAGTAGCCGGTTTCCGGGAAGCAGCGCTGCCGTTCGGCGGCGTTTGCTGGCGCTGCCGCAACAAGCACGCCGGTCATTGCCAGCAACAGGGTGAACACAAGCGTCCAGCGTTTCAAGGTTGTCTCCTTTCTGCAGTGGTAGAGCGCCGTTGCCGTCTGTCACGTTGATTCTACGCTACTGTACGCATCGAAGGAAGAGCGAGAAGATGGCAATGTCCTGACAGGGCGCGTCGAGGATGAGATGCCAATGAAACAGGCGCGTTTCAACACACAGGGCGGACATCCACACGGGATGCCCGCCCCGTCCTTCGTCGTTTCTACCGCTCAGCGAATGCGCTGAATGTCCTCAGCCGTGTTGTCCGGTTTCATGATGTAGATGCGGTCGCTATTCATCCGGTAGATGGCAAACGCCCCACCCCGGAAGTACTGCTCCACCGCAGTATCCGCCTGCTCCGGTTCGACAGCCCAGCCAAGCGTTTCGCGGATGGACGGGTTCTCGCGCCACAGTTTGCCAAAGCCGCGGATCGGCTCGAACAGTCCTGGCGGCGGCGTCATGCCACCGCTTGCCGGCTCCCCCTCGCGCCAGTAATCCGGGTGCAGTTGCCAGACGAGCGACCCGCGCGCGTTGTCGTAGAACACCACCCAGATGTTACCGGTTATCCAGGACGATATGGTGCTGGGATTGGCGACCCAGTACATGGCGCCACGCTCGAAGCGTTGCGATGCCGCCGGAAACGCCAGTTTCGGGAAGGGTGACGGGCAGCCAAGGATATCCGGGTAGGCGCGCGTCGTCGGTCCGAGGAACGGCGCCGGTGGTGCGCAGCGGTCGCTGAGCGCCGTATACATGTCGCGCCCCAGCAAGCCGAGCAACACTTCATACCGCGTTCCGGCCAGTTCCGGATGGTACTCCATGCGTCGCCGCTCGAAGTACTGCACCGTGCCAGTCCAGAGTTCATCGCCATTCGCCAGCGTTTCGGTCATCGGCTCGCTGATCGGATAGCCGAAGCGCATCAGTCCGCCATTGCGCCGCCAGTAGTCCAGGAACTTGCCACACAGGGTGTGTCCTGTCTCCGGGAAGAACTGGCATCCCTTCGGAATCGACGTTGGGCGTGGCAGCGATTGCCAGGGGCGCCCCTGCCAGTCGAGCACCTGCGCGCCAAGCCGTCCGGCAAGAACGCCGATCGAGCCATGATCTTCGAGGCGATCGCGCTCGAACCACTGCACTGGACCGGTCCAGTTCTCAACCGTCTCGACGCGCAGTTCGCTGATCGGGTAACCAAAGACCGGCAGACCGCCGTTGCGCTCCCAATAGCGCAGGATTGCGCCGGAGACGCAGTAGCCAGTTTCCGGGAAGCAGCGCTGCCGTTCGGCGGCGTTTGCTGGCGCTGCCGCAACAAGCACGCCGGTCATCGCCAGCAAGAGGGTGAGCATAAATGTCCAGCGTTTCATGGTTTTCCCCTTTCTACAGTGGTGTCGCGCCACTGCTCGTTGTCACTTTGAGTCTACGCCACAGCGCGTATAAACGGAATGGAGAGAGGGTGGAAAAGCGCTTGCAGAAAGCGTCGAAGATGAGAAGGGGATGAAAAGGAATGTTCACGTTGGTTGCGCGTTGAACAAAGCGGATAATAGTTCACGGATGCTCATGGATTGAGACGGATTCATACGGATTGCGCTCTGCACGCCATTGTCAGATTGAACCTGGAACCCATGCCTTTCAAATAAGCGCACACAAAAGCGCAAAGGCACAAAGACCTCGCGTATGTACCCCGTAATGATGGCTCGTCTTGCTTGTTTGAAAGGTATTGAACCTGCAACCCGTCGCCCTGGGCGCCATTGCCTGAGCAATCCGCGCTACAGTTGCCGTCCCGCTGAACCCCGCGCTTGTTCCCGAGCGCCTCCTGGTAAACCGCTGGCGTTGGCTTCGACAGGCTCAGCCAACTCCTTTTTTGCCCCCCTTTGCTTCTTGTTTTTTCCCTAAACCGCTGGCGTTGGCTTCGACAGGCTCAGCCAACGCCGATCAGACGGATGTCCATGACCTTCAATAGCGAAAAACCGCTGCCACGCCGCTGTTGCCGGGAATATCCGCCCCGGGCGCGGCAACGGCTTCGCCGCCGTGAAGGAGCGTTTGTTGCGCCGCAATATCCAGCAGGTCCTCATCACCTGGCAGCGGCTCATTATGGAGCGAGATCGTTTCATCGTCGGGGTCGTAGCGTCCCCACACCTGCCGGTCGCCGGCGACGAGAATCCGCGCTACACGACCGGCATGCGCAGCGGGCAGGATCGAACGCAGGTTCGTGCTGGCGCGCGGCGGGGTGTGCTGCAACAGCGCCTCGAAGCGGTCGCGTTCGTCAGTTGCAAGGCGACTCAGGTGCGCCGTCAGCACCTGCGCGCCGCGCTCGCACAATACCTCATCGCTGACGTGATCGGGACTGCCGCTGATATGATCGTCGATAACCTGCGCATAGCCGTTCAACGAGCGATACATCGCCACCATATAATCGACGCCTGCCAGCACGAGCGGATCGCGTGTCCGGTTGAGCGCGCGTTCGACCGCACTGCTGACCGCCTGAAGATAACGTTGCACCTCGGCCTTTTCGTCGTAAACATTGCCGCCGTGACCGGGGTACATTGCGCCACTGGCGCCGCCGCGCGTCGAAGGAGCGACATGGCGCTGCGCCTGGCGTCCGGTCGGATCGGTTTGCGTCAGATCATCGATGCTGGCGGGCGCATCGGGCAGCGGTACGACGGTGATGCCCGACGGCGTGGCATGCAGCAGTCGCATGCGATTCTTGCTCAGCGCCAGCACATAGAACGAATCGGTCGCAGGGCGCGGTATGAGCAACGGCTTGATAGAGGGCCGCTGACCAACCGTCACGCCATCACTGACGTGATACGGCAGACGGTGGAGGTGAAACTCTTCCGGTGCGACATAGCACGCCAGCCCCGAATCCTGATATTCCTCCAGTAATCGCACGTCGGTGAGACTCCATACCGGCGCCAGTATTGCGTGCACCTCATTGCGATCATATCCGCGCGACTCAAGGTCCGCCTCGCTACGGCGCAGCAGGTTTTCGAGTCGAATCGCGCGCTGGATGGTTTCACCAGGCGGACAGGGCGCCAGAAACAACGAGACCCATGGCGTCTTGTTCAGCGCAATCAGTTCTCGCACTTCCTCACGTGACACTCCTTTGAGCAAAACCCTCATATGAACCTCCTGCATTGCGCGGTGATGGAGTGATCGTGCGCACCGTCATTGTCAGGCGCTCTCGCTGCCACGTTCGAGCGCAATCTCAGAAGGGGGCGTCGGCGCATAGCCGCGAAGCGCCTCGGCAAGCAGAGTGCACACCTCCTCATCACTGGTTGGCGTGAAGTCGCTGTACCACATACCGATGGCATAGAGAAACTCAGGGGTCGCCAGCGTCACCACGTCATCGACCAGCGTCTCAATCTCGGCGACGCTTTCCGGTGCAGCAACCGGCGTGGCCACAATGATCCCCGCCGGACCGCCGCGCCGCACGACTTCGATGGCCGCCATCATCGTCATGCCGGTCGCCAGTCCATCGTCGATGAGGATGACGCGCATCCCCTCGACTGTCGGCGGTCGTCGCTCGCCACGGTAGAGGCGTCGGCGTTGCTCGAGGATGCGCTGTTCTTCTCTGGCAATATGATCAATAATATCTTCTGAAATGTCGAGTTCTCTGATCACGGCATGGTTCAGCACACGCACGCCGCCTTCAGCGATCGCGCCCATTGCCAGTTCGGCATGACCAGGCACACCCAGTTTCCGCACAAGGACAATGTCAAGCGGCGCGCGGAGCGCGCGCGCCACTTCATACGCGATCGGCACGCCGCCGCGTGGCAGTGCCAGCACCAGGAGATCGGGATGGTCGGTCAATGTCGCCAGCCGCTGCGCCAGCAATCTGCCGGCTTCACGGCGGTCGCGGAAGAGCGGAGGAAACTCTTTCCTGATACGCATCGCAGGCGCCTCCGCGCACCACCGGAACAGGCGGCGGAGAGCGCCAGACAAAGCAAGCGAAGCATAATGGCGCCGTTGCCTGCCGCACCGTTGCGGTGGCGCATAGTATTCTTGTAGTCTTCTTATTGTAGCGCGTCTGGCGCAATTTAGGGTAATGGTTGCTTCACGCAGCGTGATCGTCGGGACACGCCGATTGACGGAGATGCTGATGATGGGTATGCTTCAGACCCGATCTTCTGGATTGGTCAATGAAACCTCTTGTTGCCATCTCAAGCAGTATCGCATATCGCTATCTTGAAACCGGCGCAGGCGATCCGCTCGTTCTCCTCCACGGCTTCACCGGCAGCAGCGCATCCTGGGATGAGGTCGTCTCTTACTTCGCGCAGCAGTTTCGCGTGATCTGTATCGACCTGCCGGGGCACGGGCGCACACCGGCGCCATCGGACCCGGCGCGCGGGTCGCTGCCGTCGGTCGCCGCCGACATTGCCGCTCTGCTGCGCCATCTGGAGGCAGCGCCGGCGCATCTGCTCGGCTATTCGATGGGGGCGCGGCTGGCGCTTGGCATCGCCGTATTGCATCCCGGCGTGGTGCGGTCGCTGATTCTGGAGAGCGGCTCGCCAGGTTTGGAGACGGAGACGGAACGTGCGGCGCGGCGCGCCCACGATGAGGCGCTTGCCATGCGCATCGAACAGTACGGCATTGAAGCCTTCGTGGACGAGTGGGAGCGACTGCCGCTATGGGCGAGTCAGCAGCGGTTGCCAGACCACGTGCGGCAGCGACTGCGCGCACAGCGCCTGCGCAATACCGCAGCAGGGCTGGCAGCCAGCCTGCGCAGCATGGGAACGGGTGCGCAACCGTCGTTCTGGGATGATCTGCCGCGTCTTACTATTCCGACGCTAGCGATCACCGGCGCGCTCGATGAGAAGTTTACGGCGATTGCTCGCAAGATGTGCGCACGCTGCCCGGCGATGAGCCATCAGATCATCGAAGGCGCCGGGCACACGCCGCACCTCGAACGCCCGCTGGAGTTCGTGCGGTGCGTGACCGGGTTTGCCGCCTGTTGAGATTTTTTCGTAAAGCCTGGCGCATAAGAGCAGCGTTTGAGCGCCTTCGGCACAGGAGTGCGTCCTTCGGCGAAGCCGCCGGTGTCATGCGGCTTCCTATCAAAAAAATCGACACTTGTGAGAGAGGTAGCCGGGAGCGTGAACAAATCCCTTTACACAGAACATGCGTTGCTATATACTTCTTCGCGCTGATATGCTGTATAACACGGTTAGAAGACGCGCATTCACTGTACACTTGTTCAGGCAAAAGCGTCGTCATAGTCTCTACCCCCTGAGGCGGCGAAGTGGCGCCGGTTTGGCCCTACAAGGACTGCGTCCTCGAAGGCGGGCAGACGAAGGAAGAAGAGCAGCGCCAGGGAGATTTTCTTCAACGAAGTGCTGGCGCAGGATGAAATCATCCGCCTGCTCGCCCCCCCGCGCATGCCCGACGAGGCAGTGAAGGAGTTTATGGCCATTGGCGTCCTGGAACAGCAAAAACGCCTGCTGGCGGAATTGCTGGACAAGAACAAGTTGTACGTCCATCTCTCCGAGATGGACGACGCGCGGTTCCAGGTCAGCAAGGAAGAGAAGCAGTTGAACAGGAAGTTTTACGGAGACGCTTAACGCAAAGACGCCAGGGCGCGAAGGCGCACAGAACCAAAATCTCTTTGCGTCTCTGCGCCTTTGCGTTAAAAATCGCAACCCAAAGACGCCAAGACGCGAAGCACTAAGGAGCAGGTATGGATGAAAATGCGCTGAGTCAGGTTATCGTGGACGCGGCCATCGAGGTCCATCGCACGCTGGGCGGACCTGGACTACTCGAAGGCATTTACCGCGACGCGCTGGCAATCGAAATTCAAAGCCGAGGTCCAAAAGTGGAGCGCGAAAAACTTGTGCCAGTGATGTATAAAGGACAGGTTATCAGCGCCCCCTTGCGGCTCGACTTGCTTGTCGGCGGGCTGGTGATTGTGGAATGCAAAGCCGTGGTGACGTACAATCCGATTTTTGAATCGCAAGTTTTGACTTATCTGCGGCTGACCGGCTTGAAACTTGGTCTGGTCATCAACTTTGGGCAAAGATTGGTCAAAGATGGTATTCACCGCGTGGTCAATGGTCTCTAAAAAACCTTGGCGGCTTTGCGTCTTCGCGTTAAGAATCGCAACGCCAGGTAGCCAAAGCGCAACGCAAAGACGCTAAGACGCCAAGAAACCTTCGCGTCTCTGCGCCTTTGCGTTCAAAATCGCAACCCCAAGACGCCACGGCACAAAGAAATAGAAACCCTTCGCGCCTCCGCGCCTTTGCGTTCAAAATCGCAACCCCAAGACGCCACGGCACAAAGAAATAGAAACCCTTCGCGCCTCCGCGCCTTTGCGTTCAAAATCGCAACCCCAAGACGCCAAGAAAAACCTTTGCGCCTCCGCGTCTTCGCGTTGCAAAACACCGATTTCGAGCGGCGCGAGCGCATCTTGCACACCCTCACTCTGAGCCAGTACAAACGAGCAGGAGGTAGCGGCGACCTGCGTATCCCCCCTTATCCACCCACCGTGATCTGCTCTTCAGCGATCCCCGGCGCCACTTCGATGGGAATATCGGTCTCACGGAGCAGCCGGGTCACAATGTCGCCGGTGAACCAGTGCCGCCAGGTGCGTGGGCGCGGCTTGCCGACGATGATGCGTTGCACGCCGTGATCGTGCGCATACTGGAGGATGGAAGATACAACGCGATGACTGTCGATCACCCGCACGTGGGCGCCCAGGTCGCGCGCCAGGCGCAGGTTGCGCTCCAGTTGCTGCGCAGCGCGCGCCGGACGCCGGGTGGCGGCGCCCGGCGGCTCGACATGCAACGCCAGGAGTTCGGCGCCGAGTTCAACCCCCACCCGCGCAGCATGGCGAATCACCGCCTGCGATTGCTCTTCCTCACTGATGCAGACCAGAATGCGCGCCAGCGCAGCACGTTGTTCGGTCACATGTCGCTCGCAATGGATCAAAAGGCAAACTGTACCGTCTGGCGGCGTCGCTGCCACCACTTGAAGATTTCGTCCACCAGCAGCATGATCGCCGGGAAGGAGATCAGCATGATCCAGTGTTCGGGATGTGGCGGAACAAAGTTGAAGAGTTCCGCCAGCGGCTCGATATACACCAGCGCCAGCATCAGGATGACCGAGAGGAGCGTTCCGATCACCAGCGCCCGGTTGGTGAAGATCCCAATGTGAAAGACCGAACTCCGGCGCGTCCGGCTGGCGAACGCCACGCCCACCTGCGCCATCACAATCGCCATGTAGGTCAGGGTCGTCGCCTGGGCATAGAGATCGCCACTGTTATCCATCGGCATGCCTGGTCGCCACCCGGCGCTCCAGTACGCTGCGAAGAATGCCAGCAACGCCAGCACGCCTTCCAGCACGCCCAGCATAGCGAAGGTGCGCAGCAGCGTCTCACGGTCGAGCAGCGGCGCGGTGCGCGAGCGCGGCGGCTGTTCCAGGATGCCTGGTTCGGGTGGTTCGGTGCTCAACGCGACCGACGGCAGCAATTCTGTTCCGACGTCAATTGCCAACACCTGTAACACCGTCAGTGGCAGCGGGATGCCGGCGATGACACTGATGACGATCACGGCGGCTTCGGCGACATTGTGCGCAAAAACATACGCGGCGAGTTTCTGGATATTGGCGAAGATCGCGCGCCCTTCCTCGATTGCCAGGAGCAGACCGGCGGGGTGTTGCGCGTTGAGCACGATATCGGCGGCAGCCAGCGCGACTGCCGTTCCCGATGCGCTGACGACCACGCCAATTTCCGCCTGCCGCAGCGCCGGCGCGTCGTTGATACTGTCACCAAGAAATGCGACCACCTCACCACGCTGCTGCAACGCTTCGACGATTCGTTGCTTATGCGCTGCGTCCATTTGGGCGAATACCACATCTTCCAGCGGCGCAAGCAGCAACCCGAGGTTGGCGCTGCTCATGTCGTCGAGGTCGGCGCCGGTCACAATCTGAACGTGTGGCGTGTCGATCAGACCGATTCGCCGTGCGGTCGCTTCAGTGGTCAGTCCATACGCACCGGTGACAATGATCACCCGAATACCCGCCTTACGGCATCCCTCGATCAGTTGGACGACTTCTGGCTGTGGCGGTTCCTGGAGCGTAGCGAAACCGAGAAAGGTCAGGTCGTGTTCAATATCGCGCGCGCGCCACATCATCCCTTCCTGCGGCTCTTCGAGTATCCGCATGGCAAAGGCGACCACACGCTGACCGGTGCGGGCGTAATTGTCAATGACTTGTTCGATTTCCCGCCGTGTGGTTTCATCCAGTGTCGTGACCGCCCCCCGGCGCTGGATGGATGCGCAGAGCGAGAGCACAACACGACCGGCGCCGCGCACATATGCCACCAGTTCGCGTTTACCGTGGGCTTCGAGCGACACGATCACGCTGCCAAGCTGGCGGCGTGGCTCATACGGGAAACTCTGCACGCGCACCACGCAGTTGCCAATGGTTGCTTCAGTGATGCCGCCGCGCGCTGCAGTCGCCAGCAGCGCGCCTTCCAGTGAATCACCGACGATGTGCCAGTCGGGATTGGTGGCGTCAGGCGGCAACAGACGCGAGTTGTTGCACAACACCGCAGCCCGCAACACTGCCGTCAGGTCGGGATCTGATGACACCCGCACCAGGGCGCGTTCGTGCAGAAACGCACCCTCCGGTCGATAATCGCTGCCGGTCGTGGTGTAGACCCGCCCACCAGCCCAGATGGTGTTGACCGTCAGCGCATTGGTGGTCAGCGTCTCAACCCGATCAAGGCACAACACCGTCGCCGAACTCAGACTTTCGACTCCTGCCAGCCGTCGCACCAGCACCCCATAGCGCGCCAGGCGCCGCCGCGCCAGCGCCAGCGCCAGCGTGACCGTCGGCAACAGCCCTTCCGGCACAAACGCGACGATCATGCCGATGGCAAAAATGGTGCCGGCCTGAATGGAAAACTGTTGCCCCAGAACGGTCAACAGGAACGCGCCAATACCGGCGACAATTGCGACACGGGTTATCGTGGCGGCAAGGGCGTTCAACGCCTGCCCCAGCGGGCTTGGCTCGGCGCGCAGCGCCGCAGTGCTTTCGGCAATCGTGCCCAGCAGAGTCTGCATACCGGTATGCACCACGACTAGGCTGCCCTGCCCCTCGAACACGACCGTACCCGCCAGCAGAATATTGGGGCGTTCCGCCAGCGCCAGCGTCGGATCGGGCATGGCGCCGGCCACTTTAGTGACCGGCGCGGCATTGCCGGTTAGTGCGGTCTGCTTGACGCGCAACCCATCGCTGGAGATAAGGTAGCCGTCTGCGACCACGACTGTGCCCGGTTTCAGGGGCAGAATATCACCAGGGACGACCTCGGTCGTCGGAATCTGGCGCACCTGCCCGGCGCGACGCACATAGGCGTTTGCCGGCAACAGTTGACGGAGTGCGGCGATGGCGCGTTCGGCGAGATATTCCTGCCAGGCGGTGAAGATTCCGTTGAGAAGGGCGACGACCAGGATGATCCAGCCAATGATCGGCGTATCGCTGAGAAACGCCAGCAGGCCGGCGATCAACAGGATCAGCGAAATCCAGTTGATGAACGACGCGATGAGACGGCGTAGTGTAGAGACCGACAGGGTATCGGCAATCGCGTTGGGTCCGTAGCGTTCACGGCGTTTACGCGCCTCGGCTTCATCAAGACCGTGAGGCGCGGTCTGCAGCGCGGCGCAAACTTCGAGCGGCGACATTGCCGCAAGCTGATCGAGCGAGTGGTCCGACACGACGCTCCTCGCAAACAGGTTACCGGTCTGCGTACCGCCCCGAAATGCTGAGTGGCTCGCCAGACTCTGCGCGCCGTCGGAGTTCCGCCAGCACCGCTTCGACGTGCTCTGGCGCGGTCAGGTTGTGGTAGTACTCCAGGTTCGCCTGTAACACCGGCGCGTGATCGCAGTCCGCCAGGCATTTGACCCGTTGCAGCGTAAACATGCCGTCGGGCGTCGTCTGGTCCACAGCGATGCCCAGTTGCGCTTGCAGCGCGGCGATCAGGTCCTCAGCGCCGCAAAAGGCGCACGGCACATCATCGCACACCTGCAAGACCCACTTGCCGACCGGCTGTTTATACAGCAGCGAGTAAAAACCGGCAACCTCGAACACATCGGTTGGCGGCATGTCGAGCAGATCCGCCACTTCGCGCACGGCTGCATCGGTCAGATACCCATACTCATCCTGGGCAATGAAGAGCAACGGCAGAACCGCGCTGCGTTTGTGGGGGTAACGCGCCACGATCGCTTCGATCTCGGCGCCGTATTTTTCGGTCAGGGACATACAAGGTTCTCGTGTTCTTTCAGGGTTCAGCGATCAACTTCGCCGAGCACCGGGTCGAGCGAGGCGATGAGGGCCACCAGATCGGCGACCAGATGCCCGCGCGCCATATGCGGCAGCGACTGGAGATTGACAAAAGAGGGCGCGCGGAAATGGACGCGATACGGTTTCGCGCTGCCATCGCTGACGATATAGGTCGCCAGTTCGCCGCGCGGCGACTCGACCGCCGCCAGCGCATCGCCGCGCGGCGGCTTGAAGCCCTCGGTCCACAACTTAAAATGATGGATGAGCGCTTCCATGCTGTGCGTGATCTCGCTCTTTGGCGGCGGCGCAATCTTGCGATCCGGCGTCATGTACGGTCCAGGACCAATATCACGCAGCCGCTGCAACGCCTGACGGCAGATCGAGACGCTCTCGCGCATTTCCGCCATGCGCACCAGGTAGCGGTCGTAAATATCGCCGTGGGTAGCAGTGGGGATGGCAAACGAGTAGGTTTCGTAGCCGCAGTAGGGCATGGTTTTGCGCAGATCCCATGCCACGCCGGTCGCGCGCAGACCAGGGCCGGTCAATCCCAGCGCAATCGCCGCATCGCTATCGATGGCGCCGATACCCTGCGTGCGCTCGATCCAGAGCGGATTATCGGTCAGCAGGGCTTCATACTCATCAATGCGTCCTGGCATGATCTCCAGGAACGCCTCAACGGCGGCGTCGAATTCGGCCGGCAGGTCATACGCCAGCCCGCCGACACGGAAATAACTGGTCATCATGCGCGCGCCCGAGACCAGTTCAAAGATGTCGAGAATCTGTTCACGTTCGCGGAAGCCGTAGAGGAACACGCTCATTGCCGCCAGATCGAGCGCGTGGGTGCCGAGCCATACCAGATGGCTGGCGATGCGTTGCAGTTCGACCAGCAGCACACGCGCGACGGTTGCGCGTTCGGGGATCTCGCAACCGAGCAGTTTCTCGACTGCCAGCACATAACTCAGATTGTTGGAGAGCGGCGCCAGATAATCGGTGCGGTCGGTCAGCACCACGGCTTTCTGGTACGTTTTGCTCTCCATCGTTTTTTCGATGCCGGTGTGCAGATACCCGATATCGGGCGCCGTATCAACCACGGTTTCGCCATCGAGTTCGACAACCAGCCGCAGCACGCCATGGGTGCTGGGATGGTGGGGACCCATATTCAGCACCATGGTTTCTTTCGCCCCTTCGAGCGCCGGGCGGGTGATCTGGCTGGGGGCGGGGATGCTCAGGTTGCGCGCACGGGTTTCGGTGACCGTCATCGCTGCCTACTCCTTTGCAAACGGCTTGTGCGCGTAGATGCGGTCCTGGTTGAAGGTGAACGCCACTTCTTCGGCGCCGAGCGGCACATCTTTCCGCAGCGGATGACCTTCCCATTCCTCCGGCATCAGAATCCGATCAAGGCAGGGATGACCCGTGAACGTGATGCCAAACATATCGAACGCCTCTCGCTCGTGGTAATTGGCGCCGGGCCAGAGTTCCGTCAGCGATGGGACCGACGGGTCGCGTTCGCTGACGCCGACTTTCAGACAGAGCCGGTGGCGATTGGCGAACGACAGCAGATGATAGACGACCTCGAAGCGCGGCTCACGACCAAGATAATCGACGCCGCACAGGTTTTCGAGGAAATTGTAGCGCAACTCAGGGTCATCGCGCAGAAAGCGCGCAACATCGACGATCCGTTCCGGGCGAACATACACGCTCAGATCACCGCGAAACTCTGACGAACTGAGGATGGCATCAGGCAGCGCCGTCTGCAATCGCGCCAGGACGGTTCGATTATCGAGTGCCATGATCGTTCTCCTGGCATCGGCGCCGGGCAGCGGGTCACGCTGCGCATACCTGCAGGATGCCGCACCCGGCATTGTTTCGTCTACGACAGGTGCACCGGCTCACGCAGCGTACCGTTGAGCCGCATCCGTCGGACTTTCTCGTGCAAATGGATAATGCCGTCGATCAATGCTTCGGGGCGCGGCGGGCATCCGGCGACGTACACATCGACCGGCACAATCTCATCGACCCCTTGAACGATAGCGTAATTGTTGAACACACCGCCGCACGCTGCACAATCACCCATGGCAATGACCCATTTCGGGTCTGCCATCTGATCGTAGAGGCGACGCACGACCGGCGCCATCTTACGCGACACCCGCCCCGCGACGATCATCAGGTCCGCCTGACGCGGCGACGCGCGGTTGATCTCCATGCCAAACCGCGACAGATCGTAGTTCGCGCTCTGCGCGCCCATCATTTCGATGGCGCAGCACGCCAGCCCGAACAACAGGGGCCACATCGCGTTGGAACGGCTCCAGTTCACCACCTGCTCGAGCGAGGCGGTGACAATCCCCATGTCGCCTGCTTTCTGCTCTATTCCCATCGCAACGCTCCTCGCCGCCACTCATACACCAGGCCGATCACCAGCACCAGGAAGAACACTCCCATGACCGCCAGCCCTGGAACGCCGAGTTGCCGGTAGACCAGCGCGTAGGGAAAAAGGAAGATGATCTCGATGTCGAAAAGGATGAACAGCATCGCCACCAGGTTGAACTTGATCGGGAAACGACGCTGTGCCGGACCGATCGGCTCCATGCCCGACTCATACGGCATCAACTTGCGCCGGCTGGGGCGCTGCGGTCCCAGGTAGCGCGACAGCACGATCACGAAGACGGCGATGAACATCGCCACCAGGAACAGCGTCAGAATCGGCAGGTAGTCGATCAACATCAATGGCTCCTTGTTGTCACGGAGCAACCGGGGCGCACGCGCCGCACAGCGGCGTTACTTGCGCCTCTCTGCGCGGATGTATGGCATTATACGCCCTTCCAGACTTGTGTCAAGATGCACAAAGTTCAACATGCGCCGCCTCGTGCGCGATCAGGGCGCGTTTTCGTTCCACTCCCCAGCGATACCCGCCCAGAGCGCCGTTGGTGCGCACAACGCGATGGCACGGAATGATCAGCGCGACCGGATTACTGGCGCAAGCCCGCGCCACGGCGCGGGTTGCGCGTGGGCGCCCGATCCGCTGCGCCACCTGCTGATAGGTCTGTGTTTCGCCGTAAGGAATGGTGCGAAGTGCGTTCCAGACTTCCCGCTGAAACGGCGTTGCCGCCACATCGAGCGGCAGATCGAGGTTCACCCGCTCGCCGCACAGATAGTCGAGCAGGGCATCCATCCAGCCATTGGGCAACCCTTCATCCCGCGCGAGGGTTGCATCGCTGAATGCACGCGACAGATCGGCGATCACCATCGCCGGATCATCGCCGAGCGCAACCGCACAAATGCCATGTTCAGTCGTCGCCGCCAGCATATGCCCAAAGGCGGAAGGGACAACCGCATATCGAATAACACGTGACCGCCAATACATATCAGAATCGCACTTTTGAGCGCAGCGCCAGCGCAGCGCCGAGAACCAGCGCTACGGCTGCCGCCACCCACAGGATGCCGTCCGACCCGCCGGTGCGCGGCAGCGTCGCCGGCGCCGGAACCGTCGGCGTTGCCGCAGCCTCCGTCGCTTCGGCGGTCGCCGTGGCGGTGATCGCCTCGACTGTCGGCGTTGGGGTTTCAGTTGGCGTTGCCGGAACGTCCGTCGGGCGCGGTTGCGGTTCTTCGGGAGACGCCGGGATTGGGGTCGCCGTAGGCGTGGAGGTCGCGGTCGGTGTAGGAGTCCGTGTCGCCTCTGCTGGTCCGGGAATAATTCGGATTGGGACCTCCGCCTGACGCGGCGCCTGCACGTCGTCGTCGAACTCGTCGCGCACCCCCACAGCGTCGGCGCGGTTGATGAATGCAGCATCGACAGAGCGCAACGCCGTGAAGACGGTAGTGACTGTGATCACTTCACCCGGACGCAGCCGCGTCAGCCCAAGACCAGGCAGCACATCGTCCCACTCCAGGACGCTCTCGGTGATCGACGATGTGGAAGTGATCGTTGGCGTTGGAACGGCGCTGGCAAACGCCAGGTACGTTGGATCGAACGTATCGCGCAGCGGAATGCGCGTCAGGTCGGCGGCGCCGTCGTTGCTGATCGTAATGGTAAACGTCAGCGGCAAGCCACTGGCGGCGACGGTATCCGTCACGACTTCTTTTCGCACAATGACCTGCCCGCCAATCGCATCACCGCTGCTGCTGCGCCCTTCCCCGGCATACTGCTCGCCGCCAAATCCCACGGCGGCGCCGATACGCGCCCGGTTGACCGTCGCCACCCGCGGCGCAATCGCGCGAAAGACGGTGATAATCTCAATCGACTGCCCCGGATTGAGCGGACCAAACACCGTGTCGGTCGTCAGATCGCTCCAGGTGATCAATCCACCGCCGGTTGCCGGCGTCACGATGTTGGTCGATGACAGCGGATCGGTGCGTTCGAGTTGCAGAATGCTCGACTCATACTCATCGATCAACGGCAGCGTTGTGATCGAGATCGTGCCGGTGTTGGTAATGCGAATTGTGAACGTCAATTCCTGTCCGACCTGAATGACCTCCGATCCCTGGAGGCGCTTCGAGATCTCCATGCTCAACGTGCCGATCTGTGCAGGAGGCGCCGCCGCAAGATTGCCCGGCGCAGCCAGGTAACAGATCGCCACGGCCGCCATCGCAACAACGACTGCGGCAACCAACGGACGCCATACGGTCAACGATGTGCCTGGCGTGTCCATAAAGCGCCTCCTGTGTGACGGTCGCGGCGACATGCTATTCTCGCGGGCGGATCTGCCCGCCGCGTCCTTTCTCGGTGGCGGGCAGATTGGCGGTCGTCATCGTTGCGGCGCGTTCACGCTCCTGCTGCGCCTGGCGCCGCGCTTCCGCATCGGCAATCAGCGCCACTGTGGCGCGAAACCCCCACACTGCCAGTAATGCGGGCATGATGAGCAGCAGCAGAAGCAGCGGCGGCCACATCGAGAGAAAGACAAGAATCCCCATCAACACCTGGGTCACAATAGTAAACAGCGGTCTGCCGAACGCCAGGACGAACGCATTGCGAAACGCCAGACGCACACTCGGGCGCTCTTGCAGCAGCGTCAGCGGACCGAGATAGATCAACAGGCTGACCCACGCAACCAGCAGATAGGCAAACAGCAGCATCAGATAGATGCCGATTGGCGCGTCCATCTGCGCGTAGAAAGCGGCATTGACCAGGAGAATCAGCAACCCGGCAAGCCACGCGCCGTACACCTGCCACCCAATGCGATAGTGTTGCCGCGCGCCTGCCACGAAGTCGCCCCACGACACCGTGCGCCCTTCGTGAATCCGTCGGGCAATGACCGTCAACCCGGCACTGGCCGTCCCCATGGGCAGCGTAGTCAACATCAGCAATGCCGCTGCGCCAAATGGTGCGCCACCGACTGCGAATCCGCCTGACAGCAGCGGGAGCGGCAGCACGACCAGCAACCAGACGGCGCCGATCAACGTGAGCGGCAACAAGTCCTCGAACGTGTCGCGTGCCGATTGCCAGAAGACTCGAAATGGGTTCATTATCTCAACAGAAGCGTGGATTGCTATCGATTTTATGTATTGACTTCACTGCAAAAAGCTGTAACCACGAAGGTCACCAAGGGACACGAAGGACATGCGCCTCATTATCGGCAGACGGGCGGAATACATTCCGCGTTACGCAGTCACCAAGGGACATCCAGGCAATGCGCTTCATGGTTCTTTCCCTTCGTGCGCTTTGTGTCCTTGGCGGTTAAGCCGGTGTGCAGTCGACTCATGTATTGTGTATTGTATCAGGCTTTTGCAGGAGATTCGCAGGCGTAGGGGTGTATGTTGTCGATGGCGCGCGGCGGCGGGATGCGCGTCTCCTGATAGCGAAGATCAACCAGATGGTGCACAATCATTGTCCGTGTTGACCGTCGTGCGGCTGACGTTGGCTTCGACAGGCTCAGCCAGCGTCAGCCGCACCACGT
>NZ_JBYNRX010000061.1:0-16938 GCF_057785375.1 Roseiflexus sp. | reverse complement strand
CCAGAACCGCAGTGGTGCCTGGCAAATCATGCCTGCACCCCGCCGCTCAGCCCGACGGTTCAGCCGCGGGCTGAGCGCACGAAGGACGCGCCCGCACCGCGCCAGCCCCGCGTCAGCGGGGCTTCGTCCCCTCAGCGCGGGCGCCGTCTGCTAGAACCGCAGTGGTGCCTGGCAAATCATGCCTGCACCCCGCCGCTCAGCCCGACGGTTCAGCCTCGGGCTGAGCGCACGAAGGGCGCGCCCGCAGAGCCGTTGCACCGCAACGGCTGGCGCGGTGCGGGCGCCGTCTGCCAGAACCGCAGTGGTTCCTGTCAAATCATGCCTGCACCCCGCCACTGGCGCGCCCGGACGACGGGGGCAGGGTGCAGGGAGGGGCGCGCCGCTGGCTCGCCCGGGCGACGGGAGCGGCGCCCGCAGAGCCGTTGCACCGCAACGGCTGGCGCGCTGGTATGATACGATATGTCTGTAAAGAAACAGTGACGAGGAGTTCCCCGTGTCCCACACCCACCGCCCAATCATCGGCGTTCCATGTCTGCTGGGCATCGCGCATTTCGCCCAAAGCGACGCATGGTTCCCCAAAATCTACGGCAACGTCATCGAGTACCTCCAGGCAATCGAAGCGGCTGGAGGCGCTCCGCTCCTCATCCATCTCACGACGAACGGTGAGGTGCTGGAAAGGCTGTATCAGCAGATTGACGGCTTGCTCCTGGCTGGCGGCGAGGACATCGATCCCGCGCGCTACGGCGCTCCGCGCCATCCCAAATTGGGCGATCCCGATCCCTTACAGGACGATGTCGAGATCGCATTGACACAATGGGCGATCCGTGATGGAAAACCAGTGCTGGCGATCTGTCGCGGCATTCAACTGCTGAATGTTGCGCTTGGCGGCACACTGTACCAGGATATTCCTTCCGAAATCGAAGGCGCGCTGAACCACAACGAGTCGACCGACCGCAAGGACATGGCGCATCTGGCGCACCCCATCGTCATCGCGCGCGACTCGCGCCTGGCTGATCTGCTCGGCGCCACCGAAGCGACCGTCAACACCCTTCATCACCAGGCGCTCCGTGACGTTGCGCCGGCGCTGCGCGTCACGGCCCGCGCCCCCGATGGCATCGTCGAGGCGGTCGAGGCGGTGTCGCCAGGATGGGTGATGGGAGTGCAGTGCCATCCGGAGATGCTGTGGAACAGCGCCGACCCGCGATGGGCGCGGGTGTTCCAGGCGTTCGTGGAGGCGGCGGGAGAAAACGTTGAAGGTTGAATGTGCGAACGTTGAACGTGAGAAGGTCAAAGACCTGCTCGACCCTTGAGGTCTCCGCCGCACATCCATCCTCGCCGGCGAACGTTTCCGGCGGAAGGAACCACGCGCGTTCCAGGGACGCTGCCCGACCTCAAGGGTCTTGGAGAGAAGATTACCCCCCGCCCTGCGGCGGCTTACCCGCAATCAGGTTTTCCAGCGCCGGGGTCATTTCTTCGCGGGTGATGCCGCCCTCGTACCGCGCCACGATCACGCCGTTCGCATCGATCAGGAACAGCCACGGCTCCGACTGCAATCCCCACGCGATCATCGAGTCGGAAAGCCCCACATTGCGCTCTTCGGGGCGTGGCGCGCGCCCTTCCTGCGCCAGTTTCTGGAAAATTGCCGTCTGCGCCTCGAACGACTCGCGGAACGGATAGCGGAAAACCTCGACGTGAATAAAGTTCATGCGGTCGCCGTAGGTTTTCTGCAACTCCTGCATCACGCTCAGGCTGGGGGCGCACACCGCCGTGCGGCAGAAGGCCGGCGTGGCGAAGAGCAGCGCGGTCGGTTTGCCGTTTTGCAATGCCTCATCGAGACTGATCTGATACATCGAAAGGTCTTCGACGCGCCCTGACGAGAGGTGCGATGGATCGGGCACATCACGGACGGTCGGCGTCTTCACTGAAATCGCTCGATCCCCCACATTGGGAACCTCTGAACGCTCCTTCACCTCAAGGCGCAAGCGCGCGACGCTCGGCTCCGATTGACCGCTGAGCGTGGTCTGTACCTCGATCCCCCAATTGCCCGCCCGGTCGAATGTCGGGTAGGCGACATAGATTGCCGCCGGCAATCCCTGGCCATAGTAGATCGCATCCGCCTCGATCTTGACCGGCGCACTCGTATCGTTCAGGTCGAAGAAGCGCAAATGAATCTTCGCCCCTGGATCATTGACGGGTGAACCGTCACGCACCAGCCCCAGTGCGATGCGATTCGGACCAACCACTGCTTCGGTAAAGGCGAAGACCGGCGTCACCGGACCGCCGGTGCGCGTCGGCTGCTGTCCGCACGCAGCGATCAGCAGCGTCGTCAGAAGCAGTATCAACCATTGAGAGCGCATACGTGTTTCCCTGCTATTGCACATCAAAAATCTCATCAACCACGACGCCAAAACCATCGAGCAACTTCGAGCGCGCGCGCTGCCCCCGACGAAAGACGCCGTGCGGCGTGTACGCTTCTCCTGCGAGCGTCAACACCGTCACCGTCTCATCGAGCGGATTGACAATCCAGTATTCGGGGATGCCCGCCCCGGCGTAGTCGCGCACTTTCTCTTCGGTATCACGCTCCGGTCGGTCGGGGCTGACAACCTCAACCACAAGGTCGGCGCCAGGCCAGAATGCGTCCTGATAGCGCGGATCGTCAGCAGACTGCAACAACACAATATCGGGGTCACGAAACTTGCCGGGTCGCAGGCGCAACCGCAGCGGCGCCACCAGCACTTTTCCTCCCGGCACTGCCGCTTTCAGTCGTTCGTACAGGAGGAGCAGGATCGTCTGATGGCGGCTGGTGGGCATCGGCAGCACCTCGATACAACCGTCAGTAAACTCTATCACGAGGTTGGTCTGTTCGGTGAGACGCAGATACTGCTCCTCCGTCCAGAGACCCTGAAGCGGCGCGAGATCGACTTCCAGCCCGTCACTGCGGGTTATTCTCAACGAATCGGCGTGCGCTTCGACCGTCATACGTCTCCCTCGCTCATCGACAGGATGCCCGCGCCAGGTATAGTACCACCTTCAGGAGGGCGCCGCAAACGATGGTCAGAGGTTCTGAGAACCAGGAACCGGGTTTCTCGCCTCGCGCAACGTTCAACGTTCAACGTTGCAAGACGTTGCGGTGCAACGCCGCTACGTGTAACATTCAACCTTCCCACCTTCAACCCTTCTCGCCTTTCACCTCTCACCTCTCGCCTCTCACCTCTCGCCTCTCACCTCTCGCCTCTCACCTCTCGCCTCTCACCTCTCGCCTCTCACCTCTCGTCTCTCACCTCTCGTCTCTCACCTCTCGCCTCTCACCTCTCGCCTCTCACCTCTCGCCTCTCCTCTCGCGCCTCGTACCTCACCTGCACAGATCCCATTCTTGTGGTAGGATTCTCAAAAAGGAGGAAAATCGTGCATCTGGCAATCATTGGTGCGGGAATGGCCGGTCTCAGCGCGGCGCGCGAACTCCGTCAGCGATGTCCCGATCTGTCTATCGCCATTTACGAGAAGAGTCGCGGCGTTGGCGGGCGTGTGGCAACGCGCCGCCGTGACGGGTTCGTGTTCGATCACGGCGCGCAGGTCATTAAGACGCAGGACACAGAAATGGAACGCCTGTTGCACGCCGACCTGCCAGCCGAAGAATTGTGCCGCATTGATAAGCCGGTGCACGTCCTCCACGCCGATGGTACGACGGCTGAGGGCGACGCAACACTCAACGCCGAACCGTCGTGGTTTTACGCCAGCGGTATCAATCAACTGGGGAAACTGCTCGCCGCCGGACTCGATGTGCGTCGGGAAGTTCGCATTGCGTCGCTGCGCCGTGAGGCGGGAACCGCGCGCTGGATGCTGTTCGACGCAAACAGGGCCCATGTCGGAACCGCTGACGCGGTGCTGCTGACCCCGCCGGCGCCGCAGACGGCGGAGATCCTGGCGATGAGCGACTTCGACCCGGCGTTGCGCGACTTGTTGGTTCGGGAACTGATCCATGTGCCGTATCGGCGTTGCCTGACGCTAACACTGGCGTATGACCGTCCGATTGAGCGTCCGTTCTATGCGCTGATTAATGTTGATCGGCAGCATCCAGTGGCGTGGCTGGCGCTCGAACACACGAAGGGAACGGAACGCTGCCCGCCCGGGCATAGCCTGTTGATTGCTCAAATGGCGGGTCATTTCAGTATGCAGCAATGGGAGACGCCAGCCGACGAACTGGCGGCCTCCGTGATCGAGATGGTCAGCAGGGTGCTCGGCGAGGATCTCCGCCGACCATTGTGGTATGATCGTCAGGGATGGCGGTATGCCCTGCCGCATGGAGTCGCCAGATCGGACGTGCTGAACAGCAGCGGGACAGGATTGTTCTTCGCCGGCGACTACACCGTCGGGATTGGGCGCATCCACCTGGCGATTAAGAGCGGACAGGAAGTCGCCGCTGTGATTGAAGCCTGGCTCGAACGATAGACAAATACAATGGAGTAACATATGTCCATTCAAAACACCAATCCAGCAACCGCATCGTCCGAGGCGCGTTTCCCCTGGCGGGCATTATTTGTTGGGCTCGGCATTGCGCTGGCGCTGGCAGCAATCGCCATTTTGAGCCAGGGGAGCAGCAGCCCGGTGGCGCCACGCGGCGCCAGCATGCTTATCCTGGCGCCGGCAGCGTTCCTTGCCGGAGTATTCAGTTTTCTGTCCCCCTGCACACTGCCGATCCTGCCTGCCTACTTCGCTTTCACCTTCCAGGCGCAGCGCGAACGGATCGTGATCATGACCGTCGCGTTCTTCCTGGGGTTGGCGACGACCATGGTGCTGCTCGGCGCGACAGCGACGGCGCTCAGCCAGGCGCTGTTTCGCAACCTCGAAACGCTGACGCTCGTCGGCGGATTGATCGTGATTGTCTTTGGCATCCTCAGCATGCTGGGGAAAGGGTTTAGCGGCATTCAGATTATGTCGCGCCCTTCAGCGAGCATCGCTGGTTCGTACCTGTATGGCGCGACCTTTGCGCTCGGATGGACGGCGTGCGTCGGTCCGATCCTGGGGGCGCTGCTCACCCTGCTGGCGACGCAGGGCATCGCCATTTTGCAGGGCGCGGTGCTGTCGTTCATTTATGCGCTTGGTCTGGGGACGCCGTTGATCATTGTGGCGACGTTTTTCAGCCGCCTTGGCGCCGGTTCACCCTTCTGGAAGGCGCTGCGCGGGCGCGGGTTCAGCCTGAACCTCGGCAGATACCAGGTGCACCTGCACACCACCAGTCTGATTAGCGGAGCGCTGCTCGTGATCATGGGGCTGCTCCTGGCAACCGGTCAACTGACCGCGTTGAGCGAATGGGCGCAGCGCACGCCATTAGCGCAGTGGGCGCTCAGTCTCGAGCAGTGGGTGCAACGCCTCTTCTTCGGCCAGTAAGCGATCCAGCAAGACGAAGGGGTTTTGATGAAAGACCAGCCCGATGCCGCAGGATGTGTCGTCTATCGCTACGACGAAGGCGGACGACCGCTAATTCTGCTTATCCATGACCAGTACGGCAAATGGACGCTGCCCAAAGGTCACCTGAACGCCGGTGAGAGCGCAGAAGCGGCGGCGGTACGCGAGGTGCGCGAAGAAACCGGCATCACCGGTGCAGTGGAGACGTTTGTCGGAACCATCACCTACGTGGTGCAGAAGAAAAGCAAGCCGTACCAGAAGCGCGTCGACTTTTTCCTGATGCGCACCGACGGGGCGAACGCTGTGCCACAGGCTGACGAAGGGATCACCGCCGTTGCCTGGCTTCCTCCTGATGAAGCGCAGATGCGCACCGGTTACAGCCAGATCCGCGACATCATCGCCCGCGCAACGGATCTGATCCCGTCGCCATAAATCCCACGCGCGGCTATAACCGCGGTGGGACGACCCCCACCTGATTCTGGTATTTGCCGGACTTGTCGGCATACGACATGAGCGGCGGTTCATCGCTTTCGATGAACAGAACTTGCGCAATCCCCTCATGAGCATAGATCCGCGCTGGCAAGGGCGTGGTATTCGAGATTTCGATCGTCACATACCCGCACCATTCCGGCTCCAGCGGCGTCACATTCACGATGATGCCGCAACGCGCAATCGTGCTTTTCCCCAATACAATGCAGAGGACATTGCGGGGAATGCGGAAATGTTCGACCGAGCGCGCGAGGGCGAACGAGTTCGGCGGAATGTCGCAGTAGTCGCCGCGAATATCAACGAATGAGCGCGGATCGAAATGCTTGGGGTCCACCAGGGTGTTGAAGACATTGGTGAACACCTTGAACTCATCGGCGACGCGTATGTCGTAGCCATAGGACGACAGCCCATACGAAATAATGCCGCCGCGCACCTGCTCCGCAACAAACGGCTCGATCATGCCATATTCGAGCGCCATTGCCCGTATCCAACGGTCAGACTTGATTGTCACAGCGACTCCTCCATCAACGCACGCCCGGTCACGGCTGCCAGGTCTGCCAGCCGGTTGTATGGATGCGGCATTATACCAGAGGTGCTCGGTCCTGCTCTACGCGCATCGATAGCACTGAGATCAGCAGGGCGCTTAATAAGCCGGGCGCAACGGTAATCTTCCGGTCATTGAAATGTTGTATAATCAAAGAGAGAGGGAATATTGTCCCAATGTCTGAAAAAGTCCATTGGATAGGCGAAGGCAGCGCCTGCACCCGCCCCGCCACGTCCCTTGAGGCAAGTTTTCAGGCGCTCATTAGTCTGATGTCACAAATACCGTCAAATACCCCGTCGGGCGCCGACGCTATTCACCACGTGTGTTTCGTCCACGACCGACGCACCAGACCAGGAGGCACTCGTCCCATGCAACCCGACCATCTCCCTGTACTCGACCGACCGCACGCCGGCACACTCAGCGCCTTCAGCTTCGCGTCATTCTTCCAGGATCAGAAGAAAACCCTGCACAGCCGCACGATGATGCTGGCGTTGAGTTATCTGATCGAAGACTACGCCGCCGAGTCGCCAGAAACCCGCCTGATCGTCACGTTTCAACGCTTCTCGAACTATCGCCGGCAGCACCGCCGCTATCGTCGATTCGCTCCCCGGTTATCACAGGTGTTCGTGCTGGGATTTCCCGACGAAACACCCCCTGATCTTCCTGCCGTCACCACGATTGCCCTGGAAGCAGCGTGGCCCCTGGTGCACGAATGGGTCGTCATCGCCTGGGGACCGAAGATTGCCGCTGCGCTGGTGGCGTATGACGATGAGCAATGCGCGCCCTATCGGAGATCCCGCCATTTCCAGGCCATCTGGTCGACAAGCCCTGCGCAGATCGAGCCGCTGGTGAGCGCGTTTTACCGCGCCATTGGACAATCCGCACCGGTTTTTGTGCGCGACATGCTGGCGACACAGCGCACAACGGCTGCCATGCAAAAAGAACTGACCACGCGATTGCGCGCGATCGGATAGTTATCGTTGTGCGTGTTTCTCCGGGTGAGTCTTGCAGTGTGTTCCACAGGACGTTTAAGGCAGTGAGAGATGGGCGGCAGTTGGCGGGTCTCGCCGCCTCAGCGCCGGGCAGGTGGTGGTGGTTGAACACTATTCCGCTCTCTGCCTTGTCGCCTGGAGACCGAAATAGTCAGACGGCATCCTGATTGGCATAGCCTCGCAGGGGCTTGCACATACGGGGTGCACGGTCGAACCGCCTGCAGTGAGCATGGTCGAACCGCGTCCTCAGCGAGGGCTTTCGCCCACAGCGCCCCGGCAGTGTTGTACAAATGACCGCGTATTGGTATGAGCATGCATAGTCAGCCGGCATCCTGACGCTTCGGGCTGAAGCCCTCACTCAGATCGGTCAAGAGCCGGTGAGGCTTTCACCTCCTCAGACACAGCTTCAGCCCGCAGCGCTACGGCGTTGCATCACAATCTCATGTCTGCCCCTTATACGGTTGGCGTTGGCTTCGACCGGCTCAGACAGCGCCAGCCGCTTCACCAGCACCGGCTTCGACCGGCTCAGCCAACGCCAACCGCTTCACCAGCACCGGCTTCGACCGGCTCAGCCAACGCCAACCGCTTCACCAGCACCGGCTTCGACCGGCTCAGCCAACGCCAGCCGCTTCACCAGCACCGGCTTCGACCGGCTCAGCCAACGCCAACCGCTCATCTGATAACGATCTCGCCAGCGAGTGCGCTCAGCATCCGTCTTACCGATAGATCTCCCGACGGCGGCTGCCAAACAGAAGCGCAATGCCGATGCCAATCAGAACCAGCGGCCACAGGATGCTGGCCAGGTGCGCCGCCGATGTCAGCAGCAGCAGGCCCATGGCGCCAAGCACCGCCTCCGGAACGAACATCCAGCGCATACCTGGCGTGGCGCGCAGCAACGCCAGGACCGCGAACGTTGTCGCCAGTCCAAGGAACAGGACGCCGCCAACCGCCTGATCGGGCAGCACCTCGGAAAATGCCGCAGTTGCAGCAACACTGAGCAGCGCGCCTCCCGGAATAATCGCCCACCAACGAGTATGATTCATCAGGACGATCGACAGGAACCCCAGGCTCAGCATGCCGAGGAAGATGGCGCCTGTAAAACCGTCTGGCAGCCAGGGGAGCAGTTCCTCAGCGCCAATCGTCATTGCAATCCCCAACAGCGCGCCGGCGGGAATGGACGCCCACCAGTTGGCATCGCTCTTCAGGAAGAAATAGAGGAACACCGCGCCGCCGGCGCCGAACGCTCCCGCCCACACCAATGCACTCAAGAAGCCTGGCACGCCAAAGTTCTGCAACAGGCTCAGCACCCCAAAGAACACGAGCAAAATGCCAATGATCATTGTATTCCTCGAAACACGCGGTTCCATCGTACCCTCCTTTCGCCATGCGACCATTTAGCGCCACCCTTACCATAGCACAAAGCGTTCTCCGGGTCATCCATCAAACCGCCAGCATTGCGTCTGACTTTTGGCAGAGGCGGGAAGAACCAGGTCAAGCATCGTTTTCTACGGTGAACATAACGCAACCCTGGATGTCTTGTCACACCCCTTCAAATGTGATACAGTCTCTAATAGAGCGATCAACCAGATGGCGCCCAATCATTGCCCGTAAGGACATGCGCTTCATTATTCCCCTTCGTGCGCTTCGGGTCCTGTGTGGTTACGCCTCTGTGCAGCGGACTCAACTTATAGTTCCTGCTCGGAATGCGCGATATGCGAGCGATGAACAACTAAGAGCCTAGCCTATCCGGAAAAGATCGTCGGGTGTAGGCGAAGGCAATGCCTTCGCCTACCCGGTCGCACTTCAGTCAGCGATTTTTCGGATAGGCTCCAAATTGAACAGTACGCCCTGCGTTCAATTCCAAAACAACGCCAAGCGCCGCTTCACCTCCGCTTCGCCCTCGCCGACATCAACCTCTCCGCACGAAGATGGCGCACGTTCAAGGAGATGGTGTATGAACCTGAAACGGATCACCGGCTTTGTGCTGGCGGTTCTGTTATTCACAACGACCGCCTGCACCGGTCTTTCGTCGTCTGACAGCCTGACGGCCACGCCGGATGTTGCAGCGATTCAGAAGCCAACCGAGCCGACTTTTCCCGCCACAGCGCCAACGCTTCTTCCCACGAGCACGCAACCGACGCAAGCGCCAACCGCAGCAAAAGGAACCTACCTCATCAATCAACGCGCCACAAGTACGCGCAGCGCATTCGAGAGGGTCAATCTGGCGCTCTACCGCGCAACGCTGACCGGCGACCGCCTGATCCTGCGCGTAGGGTTCCACAATGTCAGTGACCAGAGTTTTTACATTGCCGGCGGTCTAGGCGCTCGCGACCTGCGCCTGATCGATGCTAGCGGCAATCAGTACGAGCCTGTCGAATTCAGCGACAATCTCAAACGTCTCGATCCGCCGGGCAATTTCATGCCCGGTCAGGCGAATGTCGGCGATGTCGCGTTTCCTGCGCCCGCCGGACCGGCGCCTTACGAGTTGCATTTCCCCACTTATGCGGCGATTAAGTTTGAACTCAATCAGCCAGCGCCATCAGCGGCGCAACCAGTTCCCGAAGGAACCTATCCGCTTGCGATCGAGCTCTACAGTGCGCGCAGCGCGCTTGTGCCGATCCGCCTGCGCCTGGACTCCATCACCATCACGCAGAATGAGGTAATCGTTCAGATCGCCTTCGTAAACACCCTGCGCCAGGGATATGCGCTGGGAAGAGGATTGAAAGGGAGCGATGCGCGCCTGCTCGATGCCGAGTTTGCGGCGTATGAGCCGATCCGTGTAAGCGATAATCTGACGGAGACTATCGCGCCGTCGAAAGGATGGCTGCCGGGGCAGGCGTATCCCGGGCAGATCACCTTCCCGCGTCCGGAACACATGGAAGAGGTACGGTTCATCTTTCCCGAATACGCCGCTGCCACACTGCGCTTCGATACGTCCGGGCTGGCAAGCGCTGCTGTCACCTCAGCGGCTGGCGAGGCGCCGCCGCCCACTGCAACGCCAACGACAGAAGAGATGGCGCAGCGCGAACTGGAGAGCCTGCTGGAACGACAGGCGCAAGCGGTCAGAAGCGGTGACTTGAATGCGTATCTGGCAACGTTCGCCGAAGGTCTGCACCAGGAGCAGCGAACGATCTTCGAGCGGAGTCGCAACCTGCCGTTGAGCGACTATCAATTGAGCGTATCGCCCGCAACGACATTGTTACAGTCCGATCTGGAGAAAGGGCGTATCGGCAATGCCGCCGTCTCCATCCGCTATCAGTTGCGCGGCATACCCGAGGACAATCCATTTCAGCACCAGGTGCGCTACGCCTTCGAGCGCCAGAACGGCGGCTGGGTCGTTAGCGAGTACGAACTGGAGACGCCGCCGCCCTTCTGGTGGACGGGCGACGTGATTGTGCAGGAAACGCCGCACTTCCTGATCCTCGCGCGACCCGATGCTGGCGATACACTGGCGAACGTGGCGCAGGAATGCGAACAGGCATACCGCGATCTCCAGACTGCCGGTCTCGAACCGCAGGAGCGGTTTGTGGCGTACTTCACGACAACACAGGACGATTTCACAACACAGACGGGCCTCGGATCGCGCACCCTCGGCGCTGCGCTGTCGCTGTATGAGCTTGCTGGTGAGCAGATACAGACGCTGGGACGGGTGTTCTACATCAACGGTAAGGCGTTCCAGGATCAACCCAATGACAGCGGACCCTTCGGACGGCTGGCAACCATCAGGCACGAGTTGGTCCATCTGGCGCTGGCGCGCGAGACCCGGCCATTCACGCCGATCTGGCTCGTCGAGGGCGCTGCAATGTACTACGCGGGGCAACTTCCGCCCGACTTCCGGCGCCGCCTCGTCGACGACGGCAGGCTGGATTCCCTGAGCCTGGAGCGTCTCACGGGCGCCGATAGCCTTGGCGCCTTCGACTTCTTCGGTCAGAACGTCGGGTACGAATACATCTTCTCAGGGGAGACGGCGCGCTACCTGCTCGAAACCTACGGAACGGATTCATTCCGGGAGTTCTATCGCTATTTCAGCCGTGTGCCACCGGAAAAAGTGCTCGATAAGATGCCGCTCTTTTCGGTTGGTTTCGGCTCGCAGTTTGGCAACCTCAGCCGGGAAGTGACCCCGGAGGCGCTATCGAGCGTGTATCAACTGACGATTGCAGACCTCGACGCAGCGGTCAAGCAACAATTGCAGGCGCAGAAGCCGTGATCTGATGCACATCTCCGGGTTTCCGGCAAGAAACCGCCACATTTGGCGATCGGATCTTCCCGCAAGCCATGTGCTGATAGGGTATCATGATCAAGCAAGCAGCAAAGGGAGGACTGCAACGGCGCAGGAGGTTCTCCCGTACAGTGGCGTACCCGGCGAATCCCCAGCGTTCCAGTTCTCATCCTTCTCACTCACGCACCGCTGACGACGCCTTCTTTGATATATGCGGCGTAGTTGCAGTCCGCCTCGAAGGAGGTGGCGATCATGGCAACCTGGCTCGAACGATACCGCAAAGGCCAACACGAACAGGTCTGGAACGAAATGATGGCGGCTGGCGAGCGCATTCGCGACGAGCCGCTCTTCTCCGACGCGCTGGCGGTTGCGCGTGAAACCATGCGACGCGCCAGAGACAATATCGAGACGCTGAAAGCGCGGCTTGAGCGTCTCGGTTACCGCTTCGCCTACCCGGATGAAGCGGTCAGGCCGCCACGCCCCGACGTTCATCGCTGCATCGAGGAACTCGAGCGCCGCGTTGGACCGATGCCGCTCGCCTTGCGCGCGTGGTACGAGATTGTTGGATCGGTCAACTTCATCGGATACCATCCAGAATGGGAAGAGTCCGCTTACACCGACCCGCTGGTGGTTGACCCGATCGACATGGCGCTGGAGGAGTACAGCATCTGGCGCGAGGCGTGTCGCGAATTCGGCAGAGAGGCGATGGGACCCTACCACGCGCCGCTGGCGCCCGATTACTACCACAAGACCGATATTGCCAGCGCTCCCCAGTACACGGTGGTGGTCTATCGGATCATCCTGCCGAACCCGGCGGCTGATGCACCGGTGCGCGACGAGCCGCACCACACAACCTTTGTCAATTACCTGCGCACCTGTTTCCGCTGGGGTGGTTTCCCGGGATTCGAGTACGCCGACAAGCGCCCTGACGATCTGGCGCACCTGGTGAAGGGGTTGAAGGCGATCTAGGCGTTGAAGGTTGAAGGTTGAAGGCACGGGCGCACCGGTGGTGCGCCCGTGCCTGTTGAACGTTGAACGTTGAATGGTGCAGGCGGGAAGGTGTAGGGGGTCCAGGCACGATTTGTCAGGCGGCAACCCGCCGCGTCGCCCGACGCTGAACCGTCGGGCTGAGCGCACGAAGGGCGCTGCCGCGCCCTCGCCCCAGTGCGGATAGCGGAATAATTGTTCAAACTCCATCAGCCGCCGGGCGCCCAGGCGGAGAGCGCAATAATGACTCAAAACCCATCAGCCGCCGGGCGGGTCTACAGCGTCTCCTGACACATCATACCAGCGCCCACAGATGGTTTTGGAGTTGCACATCGAATGCCAGGCGTTGTACACTACCCCAGAGCGATCGAACAGTGCGTGTGGACTTATTAAGATGCAGAAATGCAGAATGGTTTCATACGCGCAACCCCCACGCCTTTACATGCGCTTATGTGAATTCGAGACCTATGACCATACTCATCCTCCACGATAAACGCACAATTGAAGCATATCTGCGCAAAAATCCCGCTTTGCACATCTACGAACTCGGCGATCTCGACGATTTCTTCTGGTCCCGCACCATCTGGTACGGCTTGCAGGAAAACGACCACCTTCAGGCGCTGGCGCTGCTCTACACCGGCGGCGACCTGCCGGCGCTCCTGGCGATGGCAACACCGCCAGCAACGGCGCTCACGGAGTTGCTGGCGCAGGCAGCGCCGCTGCTCCCGCTGCGTTTCTATGCGCACCTGTCACCCGAAGCGCGCGATGCGCTTACCTCGCATTACACTCTCGAACCCCACGGTCCGCACCTCAAAATGGTACTGAAGAACCCGGATCGACTGGCAGGAATCGACACCAGCGCGGTCGAGCGCCTGGCGCCAGCGGCAGTGGATGAACTCCAGGCATTCTACGCGCACAGTTATCCGGGCAACTGGTTCGACCCGCGCATGCTGGAGACGGGCCAGTACTTCGGTATCCGCGACGACGACGGCGCGCTGCTGAGCGTCGCCGGGGTGCATGTTTACTCAGCGGAGCAACGGGTTGCAGCGCTGGGCAACATTACGACCCTGCCATCGGCGCGCGGCCGCGGCCTGGCAACAACCGTGACTGCGGCACTCTGCCGTTCCCTGCTGCAAACTGTCGATCTCATCGGCTTGAATGTGCACGCTGACAACGCTGCGGCTATCGCCTGTTACCATCGCCTGGGGTTCGACATTGCGGCAGAATATGAGGAGCACCTTCTGCGTCATCGGGGTGCTGATGAGGATTGGCGCGGGCGGGGCGACTCGAACGCCCGGCCAACGGTTTAGAAGACCGCTGCTCTGTCCACTGAGCTACGCCCGCACTATGATCACTATAGCACACGTTCGAGACGGCGACAAGCCTGAAAGGAGGCGAAACAATGCGCTTTAAGATTAGCAACTCGACGCTGGAACTGATCCGCGGCAACATTGTGGAGCAGGATGTCGATGCGATCGTCAACGCCGCAAACGAGACGCTGGCGCCGGGGGGCGGCGTTTCTGGCGCGATCCATCGCGCTGCCGGAGCGGAACTCGCAGAGGAGTGTGCGCGCATCGGCGGCTGTCCGACTGGTGAGGCGCGTATCACTGCGGGTTACCGGCTCAAAGCGCGCCACGTCATTCACGCTGTTGGTCCGCGCTACAGCGGCAGCCCACGCGACGCCGAACTCCTTGCGTCCGCCTACCGCTCCTCATTGCTGCTGGCAGCGCGTCATGGATTGCAGAGCATCGCCTTTCCGTCGATCAGCACCGGCATCTATGGCTATCCGCTCGATGAGGCGGCGCCGATTGCGCTGGCGACGTGTCGTGATGTGCTGCAAAGCCATCCTGAGATTGCGCTGGTGCGCTTCGTTCTGTTCGATGAAGAGACCTTCCGGGCTTATGAGCACGCTGCGCAAAGCCTCGGGTTGGCGCCTGCCGGAGGGTGACGCCTTGAAACATCCCCGAATTGCACGTATGATGGGCAGAGAGCAGTATCTGCGATGATCATCAGAAGTCAAAAAAGGATCATCAGGCGCACGCCATCGTGACGCTGCTGAACCGGACAGATGACATTATCATCAATTATCTGGTTGTGACCAGACTTGCGGCGTGCCTGGCCGCAACGACGAACGCTGCGGGAGTGTACTGGGGCGCCGGAACGGTGGTCCAACCACCTGAGCGTTTTGTTGAACAAAGCAAACAGGCGCATCCACAAAGCCTGCCGCTCGAACTCTGGATCGACTTTCGCATCCAGCAAACGTTCGATGGGCAGTACCAGTCACTCACTACCGGACTTGCGAGTCTGAATAGGCGCGAAATCGAAATAGCGCCCTGCACGCTTCCGCCTATCGAGCTCCTGGGGCTGGGATATGACATCGCCCATGCGGCTGGAAATGGTGTGAGGCGCTCCAACATCGAGGTGAAATGGCATGCACTGTACACACCTGCCCTCAAACCACCCCCTGGATATGGTACGATAGAAGCGATCGTCGCAGGGCGCACGCTGGTTGGCAGAAGAGTGATCATATCGTGACTTCTGGCGCAACATCCGATGCCGGTACGCCATTGCTGGAGAACCCTTTCGTCCAGCGTGCGCGCATTACCGACGCTACGCGCTTCGCCGGGCGCTGGCGCGAGCTGTCGCTCATTTTCGACGCCATTGAACTCCGCCGTCCGGTGATGGTCACCGGTCCGGCGAGTATCGGCAAATCATCGCTGCTGACGCACATTACCGCATCAGCAGCGGTCCATCTCGAAGAACCGTTGCTCCCGTCCTTCTACCTGGCGCTTCACGAGGCTGCAACTCCGGAAGATGTCTATCAGACGGTGCTTCAGGCGTTGGGCGTGCCGGGTTCGACACCGTCAGCGCTGGAAGTGGCATTGCTCGAACAGGAGACGCCGGTGCTTCTCTGCCTGGACGATGCGCACCGGGCGCTGAGCGCCGGCTGGGGTGAAATGCTGCTCGACACGCTGGCGCGCATTGCGCGCGGCGGGCGGCTGATCCTGGTGGTGGCGTCGGCAGGGGAGATGCCGCTCCTCAGTGAACGGTTTGTCGGCGTGCGCATGGGCGCGTTTGCACCAGCAGAAGTTCGCCTGTTTGCAGAGACATATCTCGAAGGCACGAATGTCAGTTTCACGCCTGGCGAACTGCGTGTGCTCGCCAGCATCAGCGCCGGTCATCCGGCGTATCTCCAGCGCGCTGCCTACCACCTGTTCGAGAGCCGGCGCGACGGGCGCGACTGGTGCGCCGCGTTCCTCGCCGAAGCGCGGGAGCGCCCCATTCCAGGCGCACCGCTGCCGCCGGAAGCCTTCGCTGGCGATGACAGGCCCGACATGATCAGACCACGCTACGGGACTCTCCGCACCGACAAACTCCCGAAGGAAGATGCTGGTTTCCTGGTTCCCGAAGCGCCGCGCACGCTGCTGTTGACGATCCCGCCGCTGGCAGCGCTCCTGGCTTTTGTTGTCACCGGCAACGCCGTCGCTGCCGCGCTCGTGGCGTTGCCGGGTCTGGCGATTGCGCTGGCGTGGTGGTATCGCTGCCGCGTCAGTTGAACCGGCACGCCTGCACCGGCGAGTCAGTCGCTACCGCAATCCGCCCATCGAGCAACCACACCAGCGCGCCCTGTGAAAAACGGGTTTCGAAGACATCTCGATGGCGACCGGGCGCGAACACAACCGGTTGGCCACGCAGGGTCGGGCGCGGGACAAAGAAATTCTGCCACCAGACGGGTACGGCGACGTTGAATGCGTTATCATTCCGATACCCGAACCGCGCAATCGAATTACCATTGCCATCAGGGAGCGTACATTCCAGAATGGGCTGGATGCGGGTCACAGCATCGCTGCCGCAGCGGATCGGATAATTCGCGTGCGCAGTGATTGTCTGTCCATTCAATGTCCACGTGAGCGGCAACCCATCGAAGACCACTGCAAACACCACCCGTCTGTTCCCCGGTTCAAAGGTCGTGGGCTGCCCAAGGTCCTCCCGATAGCGATTGAAGCGGTTGCTGGCGCCGATCGGAACCTGCATCGACACATCGCCCCGCATTTCATAGCCGAAGAGCGCCACGTAACTCATCGCCGAGCGCCGCGCAACACATGCAAGAGCCGGACGAAGGGTTCCGGGTGTGACGGTCGCCGTCGCTGTCGCCGTGGCGCTCGGCGTATGGGTCGCCGTAGGCGTGTGCGTTGCCGTCGCCGTCGCGCTCGGCGTAGGGGTCGCCGTGGGCGTGTGCGTTGCCGTCGCCGTCGCGCTCGGCGTAGGGGTCGCCGTGGGCGTGTGCGTTGCCGTCGCCG
>NZ_JBYNRX010000060.1:0-95639 GCF_057785375.1 Roseiflexus sp. | reverse complement strand
GGGGGGGGGGGGGCGGCGCCTTGCCGGCCTTCCCGCACCACCTTCATCGGGAGCGCCACGCTGCCGCAGGATCTGGCGGCGCCAGAAAACGCGCCACCGCGTAAGTCCTGTCAAAGAATCTCACGCAAAGGCGCAACGATTCCTCATCGGAATCTTAGCCATCGTTTATACTGTTGGCGCATAGTGTACCACGGTTCCTGGTTGCTCTCGTACATCCTTGAGAACTGCGTCTTTCGGGGACGCACCGGAAAAGGGCGCCCACAGGAGGGCGCCCCTACATCATGCTGACTCATGGGTATCAGTTCTTGGTTCTGGGTTCTTACCTATGTACCACTACCCCGGCGCCATTCACATGCACACCCGCTTCTCCGATGGCAGCGGCAGCGTCGAAGACCTGGCGCGCGCGGCGCGCGACGCCGGTTTGCGCTGGATCATCATCACGGACCACGATGATCTTCAGGCGAAGCAATACGAGGGCTGGCTGCACGACGTGCTGGTGATCGTCGGTCACGAGATCACGCCGCCGCGCAATCATTTCCTGGCGCTTGGCATCGATCGCGTCATCGACAATCGCCTTCCGCCGCAGGAGTTCATCGATGAGGTCTATGCCGCTGGCGGCTTTGGCATCATCGCCCATCCCGACGAGCGCGTGAAGAACAGTTTCAAAGACATCTATCGCTGGGACGATTGGGGCATCGATGGCCCGCGCGAACGCAACGGGCGCACCGTCGGGATCGAACTGTGGAACCTGATGAGCGACTGGGGGGAACATCTGACCCCGCGCAACAAAGAGATCATCTACTTCTTCCCGCGTCTTGGCATCAGCGGTCCCACAGTGGAGACGCTCGCCTGGTGGGACCGGCTGAACATGGCGGGGAAACGCACCTTTGGCGTTGGCGGCGTCGATGCGCATGCGTTTGTGCGCCAGACATTCTGGGGGCGGGTCGAAGTCTTTCCGTACCGCTGGATGTTCGGTACGTTGACGAATTATGTGGTTCTGTCGGATCGCCTGCCGCCTGATGCTGCTGTTGCAACACGCATCGTTCTCGATGCCATCGCTGCCGGGCGCTCGTATTTCGTCAATCGTCTCGACGGCGATTGTCCGGCGCTGGCATTCCACGCAGCGCGGGGCGCACAGCGCTGGCATCCGGGCGACACCGCCGATCTGCGCGACGGTCCGCTCACGTTCACGGCTGATGTCGGATGTGATGCACAGGTGCACCTGATCCACGATGGGCGCATTCTCGCACGCGGCGCGCGCCTGCTCCGCCATTCGGTCGCGCTGCCGGGTATCTACCGTTTGGAAGCGTATCGCCGGGGGATGCCGTGGTTGTATACGAACCCGGTGTATGTCGTAGGCATGAGGCAGGAGGCGTGAGGTGAGAGATTGCAAGTAGTAGGGGCGCGGCAGCGCCGCGCCGGTGCGCATGATACACGGCGCACGAATGAATAGGGGCGCGGCGCTGCCGCACCCTCCACTGCGTGCAGCCCCAACAGCGGGGCTTCGTGCGTTCAACGCGAGCGTTCGCGTCTGCGCTGAGCGCCAGCCAGAACCGCAACCATCCCCGCTGTCGCCAGGGCGATCTGCGGCACATGGGCGCTTATCCACAGGATGCCGCGCAACAGTGCGCGGAGTCGTTCGACCTGCGTCACCTCACGTACTGGTATATCAACCGGAGCGTTCCAATCGAATGAACGCAGCCGCTCCAGATATCCCTCACGCACGCACCCTTCCAGGCTGAAAATCGCAATCGTATCGCACCAGCGGCGCGCAAGGCGCAGATCGCGCGCCAGTTCTTTCCACGAGAGCGGCGCAATCCGGTCTGCTCTGCCGACGCTTACCCCGCCGCCGGTGCTGCCAACGGCGACAGCGTGCGCGTCGCGCCCGTAGCTCCACACGACGCCAGCGCCATACGGGCGCAGGAAACTGCTGTAGAGCATCGGGATCTCGCAATCAACCGGAAGGTCCGCCAGTCCCAGGAGGTGACTGAGCAGCATTGCACCAGCACACCGTTCATCCAGAACAAACGGCAGAATGTATCCCTCGGTCGGATAACCGTCAGTTCGAATCCGCTCCGCCAGTGCGTGATATGCAGCAATCGCGCGTCGCCGCCGCTGAATGTCCAACAGGTTGCGCAGCAGCACTCGCAGCAGATGGCGTCGATCCGCCAGCGCTGCCTGAAGGTCGCGCATATCGAACTCGATATCCAGGCCGACTGCGCGCCAGCGCAATGCATGCGCCGCCGTCCACTTGCGGAACGCCGCGTAGCGTGCAGCGGCCTCTGGTGCATTATTGATATTGAACCAGTACCCCTGATCCTCCGGCAGCAAGAGCCAGGCGGTCAATGGAACGCCGGCCTCATTCAGACGGCGCAGCACCGCCGCCCGTTCCGTGCTCAGATCGCGCAAACCGACGCAGATGCCTGCATTGAGCCCGCGCACATACTCGATAACTGCCGGATCGACGAACAGCCGCGCAAACGCCGTCTGATCCAGCTCGGAGAAAAAGGTCAGGTTCGGAGCGTTCACACTCTCCTCACCGGTTGACCCACACCTCGGTGCGTTGAGCCACCTCTTCGTACAACCGGCGCACCTGCTCTAACCCTTCCTCGGTGACAACCGGCATATTGCGGTACACCTGCTTATCGAGCATGCGCTCTTTCGCTCCGCCGGGCCAGATGCGCCACGAGTCGTTGTCGATCACATCGGCGACCACCAGCGCACCAGAGGCATCGCGCCCGAACTCGATCTTCAAATCGCACAGCACGACATCCTGTGCGGCCCATGCTTCTTCGATCAGCAGAAAGACGCGCCGCGATTCGGATGCCATCCGTTCTACGTCATCGGCGTCGGCAATCCCCTGAGCGACGATCTCCTCCGGCGTAATCTGCGGATCGTGCCGCGCATCGTCCTTCAGAAAGAACTCGAGCAGCGGCGGATCGAACCGCGTCCCCTCGGCAACGTCGGGATGCCGCCGGATGTACGAGCCGGTGGCGATCCGCCGATTGACCACTTCGAGCGGGATCATGGCGCAGCGCCGTACAATCATGACCGTCGGTTCGGGCGCCGCGACGAAATGAGTGGCGACGCCGGCGTGGTTGAGCATGGTGAATACATTGGCGGTGGTGCGTCCGCTCAAGGCGCCTTTGCCCAGAATAATGTGACGCCGCGCTCCGTCGCCGGCGCTGATACCATCTTTGTGGACGATGATCGCCAGGGTCGGGTCGTTGGGATGGGCATACACGATTTTCGTCTTGCCCTCGGCGAGTTTCTCTCCAGGGTTCATCGGTCGCTCCTTTCGCGCAGACGCGCCAGTTCCGCCTCCAGCGCCGCGACGCGCGCTGCCAGTTCGTCGGCGCGTTGCCGCTCGGCTTCTTCCGGCAGCAGCACGAGCGTCCCGTCGGGATGAAACAGACGGGGCCAGGTGTGCTCTTCGCCCATGTAGATGCCGCGCCAGGGACCGATCCAGAAGCCGAGTTGCTCGCTCCACAACCGCGCGTGTTCATTAGGGGTCAGCGAATGGTAGCGCATATCCGGTCCCAGCCGCCAACCGAGCAGCCGCTCGACTTCGGGCGCGATGCAGAAGTATTCCGGGGTGCGAAACCGTTGTTCGTAGAGGTCCTTCTTCGCGCCCAGATCGATTCGCTCCGTGCTCGGCGACAAAAGTTCGATGATCACATCAGGGTATTTCCCGTCTTCGTCCCAGATCGCCCAGTACAGACGCGGCTTTGCGCCGTCAACGCCTTTTACGAAATACATGTCCGGTCCGCGATACTCGTCGTTGCGGATCTGCTTCCAGCTGTAGTAGACGAACATGTTAATGCCGATGTAGTAGTCGGTCATGACCCCGCCATGCGCGGCGACGTAGGCGGCTTTGAGGATCACGGCGCTCTGCGCGTGCCACGGAGACTCCATACGCTCTCCATCGTCGTATGGCAGGTCGCCGGGCGGCGGCGAGAGCAGCACTCCCCAGGGCAGCCGCGTCTCTTCGGAAAGCGCCGCCGGATCGGTTGCTGTCGAAGCGCTCATCCCTGTCCCTCCTGTACCTGCCAGTGCTA
This sequence comes from Roseiflexus sp., assembly GCF_057785375.1. NCBI lineage: Bacteria > Bacillati > Chloroflexota > Chloroflexia > Chloroflexales > Roseiflexaceae > Roseiflexus > Roseiflexus sp. Next base: position 91,581 of record NZ_JBYNRX010000060.1, on the reverse strand, counting down.
CACGAAGAAGTGTAACACAATTCTGGCAGGATGTCAAACATGTGTTCTAATCGATCAAGCGCACCCCTTCGCTCCTGACCACCTCGCCGACCAGTCGCGCTTCGGGTGCGGCGCGCAACGCGGCGGCGGCGGCGTCGGGCGGGACGATTGCCAGCATGCCGAGTCCCATGTTCAGCGTGCGGTAGGCTTCGTGCTCATCGAGACCGGCGGCGTGCACAATGAGCGCACAGATCGGCGGAATGGTCCACGTGCCGCGCCGGATGACCGCACCACATCCGCCCGGCAACACACGCGGCAGATTCTCGTATATACCGCCGCCGGTGATATGCGCCAGGGCATGCATTGGTACACCCGCCGTCTCGAACTGGTCGAATGCAGGGAGATAGGAGCGGTGCGGTTCGAGCAGCGCCTCGCCAATGCTCCTGCCGTTCAATTCGGCGGGGGTGGCGTCGTATCCATAGGCGCTGCCCGGTCCAAGCGCCCGCCGTGCCAGCGAATAGCCGTTGGTGTGCAACCCGCTTGACGGCAGCGCCAGAATTGCATCGCCGACGGCAACGTTCTTCGGCAGCATCCGCGCGCGCTGTACTACGCCAACAATCGTGCCCGCCAGCTCAAAGGCGCCGTCGCGGTACACATCGGGCATTTGCGCCGTTTCGCCGCCAAGCAGGACGCATCCCGCCTCGCGGCAGGCGCCTGCAACGCTCGCCACCAGTGTCGCGGCGCGGTGCGGGTCGAGCCGGTCGACCGCCAGATAATCGAGCAGGAACAACGGTCGTGCGCCCTGCACCAGAATGTCGTTGACGCAATGATTGACCAGGTCGTAGCCAAGGGTCTCATAGCGACCGAGCGCCGCCGCGACCAGTGTTTTGGTGCCGACGCTGTCGGTGGAGGCGACCAGCACAGCATTGCCAATTTCCTCACCCAACGCGGCGCGCAGATCGAAACATCCGCCGAATGCGCCCATGCCTGCCAGCACGGCGGGGGAATAGGTCGCGCGCACGGCTTCCGCCATTAATTGTTTGGCGCGCGCCGCGGCGTCGATGTCGACGCCTGCATCGCGGTAGGTGGTCATGCTGCCACTCCATCGCACTGATCGATTCTCCCTGTATCTTACCACGAACACGCTTTCTCTGGCGCCGTGTGCTATACTGTGCGCGTCTTTTGCAGCGCCATGGAGGTGTGGCATGGCATCGAACCACCGTCCCGGATGGCTTGATCGACTGTTGCGGATCGAGCGTTCGGATTCACGCGATACGATTGAGGCAGATGTCGTTGAACTGAGCGACGTGTCGGCAGGCGCGGTCGAGGCGCAGAAGGCGACATTATCTCGTGCATTTGCGCGTTCAATTACAGCCCAGGATGATGTGTCAATGACGTTTAGCGCCGCGCTGTCGGTGCATGCCGGCGGTGATGTGAGCATGACCGGCAGTGCGACGCCGCTGCTGATGGCGGGGCGCGATGCCCGTCTGAGCGGCGCTTCGGCAGGAGTCGTGGCGGCGCGTGAGGCGCGCGTTGAGTCAGGGATGGTCGGGGTGCTGCTGGCGGGATCGGCGGAACTCGGCGATCAGACGCGCGTGTTGATCACCGGGCGCGACGCGCTGTTGCTGGGTGCGGCGGTTGGCATCTTTCTCCCGCTGGTAACTTACCTGTTGCGCCGTTTCGCTCCGCCGCCGGAAGAACAGGCGCCACGTCCCTGGTATACGCGCGTTGGTCTCTGGTTGCTCCGGCAGGCCATTGTGCTGGGAGGGGCGGGCTTGCTCGGCTGGGTCGCCTATCGTTCGCTTCGCCAGCAGGTGCATCACCTGCTGCCGGGCCTGGTTGGCCGGTGATGAAACAGACGCTTCGTATGCGCCTGACCTGCGTCGATCCGCCACGGTACGAGGAGCAGTCGCTTGAATTTGGGCTGCAAGACCGCGATGGCAATCTGACGCCAGGCGTTGCGCTGCCGGATGGCGCGCTGCTGTTTTCCTTCGAGTCCCAGGCGGAGGTTCGACCCGATGGCAGCGTCAATCTCAGCGGACGTTTCGTGCATGGTCCGCCGCAGGGTCGCTTCCTCTACGTGGGACTCCGACCGCCAGGCGGCGCCTGGATCAAACGCATCAAGGTTCCACTCGGATCGATCACCGCCGACCTGGTGAACAGCGCAGGCAATGGCGCACTGGCGGCGACGGTTGCTGGCGACCGCGCCGCGACGGTTCAGTTGCAACAACCCTGGCATCGGATTGAACTGCCCGGCGGCTGATGATTGTTGAACAATGATTCCGCTATCCGCCTTGTAGCCCGGCGGCTGAAGCCGAGGGCTACGGGAAGCGAAGCCCGCCTGTGCAGGCTAGACTGTACAATTGTCAATATACGCTAGACGGTAGTTCGCGTCGTCTATGGATTCTGATCAGCAGCAGAATATCCTCCGCCGCCGCCTGATGGTGCGCGGAATCGTTCAGGGGGTCGGCTTCCGCCCGTTCGTCTATGGTCTGGCGCAACGCCTGGGATTGGGCGGGTTTGTGCTGAACGATAGCGACGGCGTGACGCTGGAGATCGAAGGTCCTGCCAGCGCGCTCGACGCTTTTCAGCAGACGCTGCGCACTGCACCGCCGCCGCTGGCGCGGATCGATGAGGTCCGCATCGAAACGGTCGCGCCCTGCGGTGAAATGCTCTTCCGCATTGAAACCAGCCGCGCGGTAGCCGCACGCAATACCCTGATCTCGCCCGATGTCGCTACCTGCGACGATTGCCTGCGCGAACTGTTCGATCCCGCCGACCGGCGCTTTGGCTATCCCTTCATCAACTGTACCAACTGCGGTCCGCGATTCACGATTGTGCTCGATGTGCCGTATGACCGGGCGCAGACGACGATGCGCGTCTTTCCGATGTGCCCGGCATGCCAGGCGGAGTACGACGATCTGCTCAACCGCCGGTTCCACGCCCAGCCTAACGCCTGCGCCTTGTGCGGTCCGTCTCTGGCGCTCCACCGGTGGTCGGCGGAGTTCCATCCCGATCTGCCGCCTGATGCGCCGCCGATTGATCAGGCGGCGGCAGCGCTGGCGCAGGGGTCGATCCTGGCGATCAAGGGGTTGGGCGGGTACCACCTGGCGTGCGATGCGCTCAATCACGCTGTCGTTGCCCGGCTGCGCGCCCGCAAGCAGCGCGAAGCCAAGCCGTTTGCGCTCATGGCGCCGGACTTGGCGACGATCCGGCGTTTCTGTTCTGTCAATGCGGACGAGGCGCAGCTTCTCGAGTCGCGCCGCCGCCCGATTGTTCTGCTCGACGCGCTGCCCGATGCGCCTGTAGCGCCGTCGGTTGCGCCGGGATATGCGACGCTTGGCATGATGCTGCCGTATACGCCGCTGCACTACCTTCTGCTGCGCGCGTATGCGGAGGCGGCGCCCGACAAACCGACGCTGCTGGTCATGACCAGCGGCAACCTCAGTGATGAGCCGATTGCCTACCGTGACGATGATGCAGCGGCGCGGCTGGCGTCCATCGCCGACGGGATGCTGACCCACAACCGCGACATTCATATGCGTTGCGATGACTCGGTGGCGCGCATTGTGGCCGGCGGCGTGCAGTTGTTGCGCCGGTCGCGCGGGTATGCGCCCGAACCGGTGACGCTGGCGCTGCGGTTTCCCAAACCGCTGCTGGCGGTCGGCGGGCATCTGAAGAATACCTTTTGCCTGGCGAAAGGGCACGACGTCTTCCTGAGCCATCACATTGGCGATCTGGAGAATCTAGAGACGCTGACCTCGTTCCGCGAGGGGGTGCGTCATTTTGCGCGCCTGTTCGACTGCCATCCCGCAGTCGTGGCGTATGACCTGCATCCGGAATATCTGGCGACTAAAGAGGCGCTGGCGGCGGATATCCCGCTAAAGATCGGCGTGCAGCATCACCACGCGCACATCGCCAGCGTGCTGGCCGAGCACGGTGTCGCAGGTCCGGTGATCGGCGTAGCGGCGGACGGCACGGGGTACGGAATCGATGGCGCGATCTGGGGATGCGAGGTGCTGATTGCCGATCTGCGCGACTTCACGCGCTTTGCGCACCTGGCGTACATTCCGCTACCCGGCGGCGATGCGGCAGTGCGGCAGGTGTGGCGCATTGGCGCCACATACCTGTGGCGCGCCTTTGGTGATGCGTTCCTCGATCTGGACATCCCGTTCGGGCAACGGATCAATCGTCAGCAGTGGGCATTGATCGCTCGCATGATCGAGCGTGGCGTCAACGCGCCGCTCACATCGAGCCTGGGGCGCCTGTTCGACGCTGTTGCCGCCATCGTCGGCCTTCGCGACCATGCCCGGTACGAGGGGCAGGCGGCTATTGAACTGGAAACGACAGCCGGACCGGATGACCGTCCCTATCCGTTTGCGCTGCGGGAAGGCGCGCCGATGCAGATCGACGTGTTGCCGACCATTCGTGCGATTGTCGAGGACCTGCGGGCGGGCGCGCCGGTCGCGCGGGTAAGTGGACGATTTCATAGCACGGTGGCTGAGGCGCTGGCACAGGCGTGTGAACGGGCGCGCGCGACCGGCGCGCCCGCAGTCGTGGCATTGAGCGGCGGCGTCTTCCAGAATCGACGCCTGACCGAATTGCTGGTTGCGCGGCTGGAGCGTGCTGGCTTCCAGGTGTTGCTCAACCGGCGCGTCCCGCCGAATGACGGCGGTCTTTGCCTGGGGCAGGCGGCAGTGGCAGCAGCGCGGATCGCAGGATGACGCTCATCTTGCCTGGCGCGCGAGGACGCTTACTGCCCCTCATTCAGCGTGTGGACTTGAATGCCCGCGCGGAACGCACAAAGTCCCGCGCCAGAGGTCTGGTTCGGAGAAGGCGCATGCGCTAAGGCGAGGGTGCGAGAGTGCCCTTCGTGTGATCAGCCCGACGGTTCAGCGTCGGACGGCGCAGTGGAACTTCATGCTCAGGTCTCTGGTGAATCGGCAATAGTCAGGGATGGAGGACCCATGGATCATACCCTCATCTCCCCCCTCGACATGCACATCCACTTTCGCGAAGGTGCGATGTTGCGCACAGTGGCGCCGCTCTCGGCGCGCGATTTTGCCGGCGGCGTCATTATGCCGAACCTGGTCCCGCCCGTGGATAACCTGGAGCGCCTGCTGTACTACCGCGCCGAGATCGATGCAGCGATCGGCAGCATGGGTTTCACGCCGTACATGACCCTCTTCTTCCGCGCTTACAGCGAAGAGGAACTACGTGCCGCGCAACCGTATATCATCGGCGTCAAACTCTATCCCGCCGGTGTGACCACCAACAGCGAGGCAGGGGTGCAGCGCATTCGCGACATCGAACCAACGCTGGAGATCATGGAAAACCTCGGCATTCCGCTCCTGGTCCACGGCGAAACCGGCGGGTTCGTCCTCGACCGTGAGCGCGAGTTTTTGCCGATCTACGCGCATCTGGCGCGTCGCTTCCCCCGTCTGACAATCGTGATGGAACATATCACCACCCGCGAGGCAGTGGCGCTCCTCGACGAACATCCCAATCTCTACGCGACCATTACGCTCCACCACTTGCAGATCACCCTCGATGACGTGGCAGGCGGATTGTTGCAACCGCACCTGTTCTGCAAGCCAATCGCCAAGCGCCCCGAGGATCGTGCTGCTCTGGTGCAGGCGGCGCTCGCGCCGCACCCCAAGGTCATGTTTGGCAGCGACTCTGCGCCGCATCCGGTGAGCGCCAAAGAAGCCGCCGCATGCGCCGCCGGCGTGTTCAGCGCGCCGGTCGCGCTGCCGCTGCTGGTGGAACTCTTTGAACAGCACGACGCGCTCGATCGGTTGCAGGCGTTCGTCTCGGACCATGCGCAACGGATCTACGGTGTAACACCGCCGCACAAGACCGTCGTTCTTCAACGCGAACCCTGGACTGTGCCGCAGCGGTATGGTGATGTGACGCCGTACTATGCCGGACGCACGGTTGAATGGCAGGTTGTGCCCGGCGAGTGATGATACTGCAACCTGCCGTTTCCACTTTGTGCGAAATATCACGTTGCGTGTTGTAACCTGCTATGCTACACTACACCTGCAAAGAGACTACATCTTTTCTTAACTTCCTCCCTTCGATAGATGCGATAAAGGGTTCTGTATGGGCGTGAAACGCACAGCACAGCGCAAAATCACGATCAGTCAGATCGCGAAGGAAGCGGGCGTCTCGAAGACGGCTGTGTCGTTTGCGTTCAACGATCCGTCACAACTCTCGCCGGCAACCGTCAATCACATTCGCGCAATTGCTGAACGTCTGGGATACTCGCCTGACCCGATTGCCCGCAGCATGACGACGCGCCGCACGAATGCGTTGGGTGTCCTGCTGCCGCAGGACATTGCCGCGACGATGGCAAACCCTTTCTTTCCGCTGTTTCTGCGCGGTGTTGGCGCCGTGTGCGGCACAGCCGGCATGACGCTGATGCTCGTGCCGCCGCTGTGGGGGTCGATGCTCAAAGCCATTCCGCACGCGACTGTCGATGGGTTTATTGTCGTCGGTCTGGAAATCGATCGCGGCGAGGTGCAGCAACTACGGCGGCGGCACGTGCCGTTTGTGATGGTCGATGGCGACGCCCCGCACGATGTTCCATCGATCAATGTCGATGATCGGCAGGGCGCCCGCGCGGCAATGCTGCACGTCTTGAGTCTTGGCCACCAACGGATTGCAATTGTCTCTCTGGAGTCGTGGCATCAGCGGTACGAGGAGTTCACCGGCACGCTGGCAGCGCGCTTCGCCGGGTATCGCGACGGTCTGGCGGCGTATGGGCGCTCGATTAATGACCCGGATGTTCAGATCATCGCAGCGCCAACCAGTCGCGCAGGCGGGGTCGAGGCATTCACCTGGCTCTGGCAGTCGGAGACGCCGCCGACGGCAATTGTGGTGATGAGCGATATTACTGCGCTTGGGATACTCGAAGCAGCCAGGGCGCAGGGTGTGCGCGTGCCGGAAGACCTGTCGATTGTCGGGTTCGATGATCTGCCGGAAGCCGAACGCGCTCTGCCGCCGCTGACAACCGTTCATCAACCGATTGAAGAAAAAGGGCGCCTGGCTGCCGAAATGCTGGTTGCGGCGCTCGATGACGAGGACAGTGAGCCGATTCACCATATCCTTCCAACGGAATTGTTGGTGCGCGGCTCAACGTGCGCACCGGTCTGTTCGACCCGGATTGTCTATACCTGACGCCAGTGGCGGAAGTTCGTCGCAGGCAAATTTGCGCTTCAGCGTACTGGAAAGGGACGCCATGTTCTTCCTTGGGGTGCTTATCGCAATTGCGTCGGCAGTGGCATTTGCCGCACTCGGTCTGGTGACGCTTTTTGGCGGCATGCGGTCAACGCAGGAGCAAATTATTCCCGGGTTTGTTCCTGAACGCGCGGGTGGGGCGGAACGGCTGGTGACTCTGGGGGCGGTGTGGATTCCGGTGGTTGTTGTGACCATTTTTGGGGTCTATGCGGCATACCGGATCATCGAAATGGTCATTCAGGCGCTGGCGTAGGCAGACGTTCCGCCAGGTCGAGCGCCTGGCGCAGCGTTGTTTCGTAGATGGGATCGTGCCGCGCCAGGCGTAGTTCATCGACAATCAAAGCGGCGGTGTCGAGCGGCGGTAAATGGACTGCACGCTCAACTGGCGCCAGGTTGTCAATGATAGTGCATGCGGTCAGGTGATCGCCAGACGCGCTGCGGGTTACGGAAAACCGGGAGTCGGCCGTCAGGAGCGTGACCGATGTCAGACTATCGGCTGCTTCGGTCTCGACCCTGGTGAACTCCAGAACAACCTTGCCGCCATCGAGTCGCTTGAGCGTCATACCTGTTTCGTGTCCCTCCGCTAATCGCCAGTTGAGGCGCGCGGCAAGCCAGCCGGCAAGGAGCAGCGCTGCCGTTACGCCGCGTGCTCCATGCTCGATCACAATTCGTTCGAGTGACCACAACCGCTGCAGCGCAGGCGGTGCATCGAAGAGTTGAGCAATCTGTTCGCGCCACACTGTCAACCGTCCCCACGCAAGATCACCGACTGCCATATCTGCGCCGATCAGGGTTTGCGCCGATTGCAGCGCTGCTCCGGCGCCATCGATGCGCGCCGTATCGAGAATCAGACGATCCGCAACAGATTGCAATTGCGCCAGTACTGTTCCGCCAGGCGCCTGATCGCATGCCCACCAGATGACCACGGGCATGTCCGGCTCCAGCAGGGAGAGCACAATTCCTGGAATATGCATCCCGGTATTCAGCGGCGCAATGATGGTGATCTGTTCACCGCACACCTGTGGACGACCGGGCGCGATGAGGGCGCAGTGCGTCTGCACCCAGGCTTCCAGGCGCGGTTCAGTCGTCGTTGGCGCCTCCTGGCTCGCGAGCGCCGTCACGATGGCGCGGTTGGGGCGCAGCGCCGTCAATCGGGAGACGATAGGGGTTATGTGCGAGACGTGCGCCGTATCGGTCAGGACGACGAGGTTGAACAGACAGGCGCGCATAAGCGCCGCTCCGCTTCCTTGTTCCGCCTCTATCGCTGCGTTCCACAGGCGCGCCAGTTCGCGCTCGATGGCGCCGGCGTCAACCTGCGCGAGAACAACCGATGGCGTGGAGATCATGTCGGTCACAATCGCCTCCATTGTGCGCCGACCGACGCAATCAGTTCATCGGCGCTCGCCGGTCCCCAGGTTCCGGCGGCATAGTTCGGGAAAACCGGCGGCGTTGTGGCGGACCATCCCTCGATCACCGGATCGAGCAGCGACCACATAGCTTCAACCTCATCGCTGCGGATGAAGAGGGTCGAATCACCCAGCATAGCGTCGAGCAACAATCGTTCGTATGCCTCGGGAGACTCGACGCCGAATGCAGCATTGTAGCGAAAATCCATCATCACCGGGCGAATGATGTTCGACTGTCCTGGCACTTTGGAGTCAAACCGGAGCGAGATTCCCTCGTTGGGCTGGATGTTGATCGCCAGCACATTTGGCTCGATACCACTGAGCGGACCGTTCTCGAACAGCATGAGCGGCGCCATTTTGAATTGAATGGCAATCTCGCTGGCGCGTTTGGGAAGGCGTTTGCCGGTGCGCAGGAAGAACGGCACCCCGGCCCAGCGCCAGCTTTCGATGTACAGTCGCAGCGCCACGAAGGTCTCGGTCAGTGAGTCTGGCGCCACCCCCGGCTCCTCCCGATAACCGGGCGCCGGTACGCCGCCGACGGCGCCGGGTCCGTACTGCCCGCGCACGGTGGCCTGGCCAACCGCAGACGGTTCAATGGGACGGATGGCGCGTAACACTTTGACCTTCTCATCACGGACGGCATCGGCGCGATAACCAACTGGCGGCTCCATCGCGGTCAACGACAGCAATTGCAGCAGATGGTTCTGCACCATATCGCGCAAGGCGCCGGTGCGGTCGTAGTAGCCGCCGCGCCCTTCGATGCCGACGCTTTCCGCCACTGTGATCTGAACGTGATCGACGTAGCGGCGATTCCAGAGCGGCTCGAAAATACCATTGGCGAAGCGGAAGACCAGAATATTCTGGACCGTTTCTTTGCCGAGGTAGTGATCGATCCGATAGACCTGCTGCTCCTCGAATACCTGATGTACTGTGCGGTCAAGCGTCCTGGCGCTCGTCAGGTCTGAACCGAACGGCTTTTCGATGATGATGCGCGTCCATCCGCCGTTGGGCGACCGGTTGAGGCCGCTTGCGCCAAGGCGCTGCACGATCTCGCCATACGCTTCCGGCGGCGTCGCCAGGTAGAAGAGGCGGTTGCCGCCGGTGCCGCGTTCGCTATCGAGTTGCTCGAGGCGCCTGGCGAGTTCGGCATATCCTCGCATATCATCGAAGGCGGAGCGGATGTAGGAGCATCCGTCGGCGAAACCGCGCCACAGATCGTCATCAATTGCGGAGCGGGAGTGCCTGCGCGCGCTCTGGAGCAACGACTCGCGAAAATAATCGTCGCTCCAGTCGCGTCGGGCGAACCCGACGACGCTGAAGCCGGGTGGAAGCAACCGTTCACGCTGCAAATGGTACAGTGCAGGAATAAGTTTGCGATGCGTCAGATCGCCGGTGGCGCCGAAGATCACCACGGTGCATGGCGGCGGCGTGCGTTGCATACGCATGCCTGAGCGCAATGGATTGACGGTATGAGACGCCGATGTCGTTGGCGCTGATTCCATCGAGATGAGACCTCTTGCGGAGCGCAGGTCGCTTATGGTGTGGTTTCTGGCGCCGGTGTGACCGATCCATGAAAGGGACGGGGACGATCAGGCAGTGAGCCGCGCACGATCTGCCCGCCATTAACCATGTATAGCACCGGTCGGCTGCTGCTCTCATCAACAAAGACGCTGAACAACTGATCGAGCGTAATCGGACTATCTGGCGGGGCGCTGATCTGCTGAACGAACTCGCCGGTCTGTTTATCAATCTGAATAATACGACCATTGAAGCTATCGACCAGAAAGATCGATCCGCTATCCGGCGGACCCGTCACGAAGAAGCGTGCAGCGGTCACCAGGGGCGGGCGAACCTGAGGAATGGGGATCTCTCGTTCGAATGCACGTTCACCGGCGCTATTCGTTGCGAAGATCAAGACGCGACCATCTGGCATGAGCAGATTGATCTTGCCATCGACCGCCAGGTCGATCGCGCTTTCGATGGATCGTCCACCATCGTTTTGAATCCAGGGAAGCGGGAATGAGCCATACTCGCCGCTCAGGTAGCGCAGCACATTATTCCGCGATGCACCGAGGACGTACAGATTTCCCTCATAGTTGACCGCGCGAAAACGCTCACCGACGCGCCCCCATTCTTCGCTGCCTGCCAGGAGGCTGTAACGCCATTCATTGCCGCTGCGAAAGTAGAATGTAAACGGTCCGCTCTCACCGCTCTGCGCGACAGCCACGATGTTGTCGATGCGCCACGCGGCGGCGCGCACTCGCCCGACGTTTATCGGACCGATGACGTCTTCGGGGCGCAGGAACGGTTGCGCCGCTCCGCCGGTGCGTGGTGCGCGATAGAGAATGCCCGCATTCGTGTCGAGCATGTAGATCGAGCCGAAGGATAATGTATCGGTCACAGTACGCGGCGGCGGAGGGACAATCACCGTATCGAACAGACCTCCCGGCAGCGGATGGCGTGTGACCTCGGTCAGGTCCTCGAAGTACGTCTGTTTCTGTACTGCTGCCAGCGCTCGGGTGTACTCGCGCATCAACTCATCATAGCGTTGGCGATTCGCCGTCGTTGCCGTGATCAGGTCCGAACTGCGCAGCGCCGCAAGCGCCTCTTCGGCTTCGATCAGACGCGCCTGTGCAGTTGCCTCATCGGGCGCATCACGAATGGCGGCCACAGCCTGTTCGGCTTCTGCCAAGACGTTCTCTGTTTCACGCAGTGCATTCTCGCGACTCAACGTCGTGCCATACAGGATGAGCAGACTGACGAACGAGACAAGCAGCAACAGGAGCAACCAGGGAAATGGCGGGCTTTGCCGCCGGTAACTGAGGCCGGCCGCATGGGGCTGGCGGGGCAGCGCGCGTGGCGGGGGACCAGGGCGTGGCCGCAATCGCCGCGTGATCGCGCTGCCAAAGCGGGCAAAGGGGTTGGAAAACCCTTCGACTACAGGTGACGACGATAGTGTGCCTGGTCGTTTCATCCGCATGCGGGAACCGAACGTTTCCTGCACCGGTGTGTCGCTCAGGTCGATCACCCGTTTCGGGGCTGGCGCGTCACGGAACGAGACTTCTCCGAGCAGCGCGCTGGGGGCAACCGGCGTTTGCAGAGACGAACGTGCAGTGGATGCTGAGCGATGGTTCGTATCGCTCAGCAACGGCTCACCCAGATTGAGCGGTCGTGGCGCCGGAGGCGGCTCGGCGGAATACGGCGGCTCTTCATAGGGACGGTTCAGGCGACGTTCTTCTTCCGCAAGCCGCGCACGCGCTACTTCGGTGCGCCGGCGCGCTTCACGTTCAGCCGGACCGCGCAACAACCACACGATGTCGGCGCCTGCGCGCGCCAGTCGTTCAGCGACGCCGCTGAGCGCCAGGCGCGCCCGTTCATTGACCCCCGTTGCACTGAACGGTGACGCCTGAGCGGCAGGACTGAGCCGTGCAAACGTCATGGCGACAATCCCGTGAGCATCGGTGATCTGATGATGACGGCACCATTCAGTAATGTCGGTGATGGTGTCTTCCGGTTCTGCGGCGCGCAACAAGCGGGTGACATCGTCGCGCGAGAGCAGATCCGACAGGTTGCTTGTGCACATCAGGATGCCGTCGCCAGGATGCAACACCGCGCGGTACAGATCCGGCTCAATCGTCAGGCTGGCGCCAAGCGCGCGGGAACGGAACGGAATGGATGTTCCACCCCATTCTGCACTGGCAGGCAGTGCGCGCAATCGACCCTCCGCCATCACATACGCTTGCGCCGGCGCCACCTGGGCAATAAAGAGATCACGATCTTTGATGACGGCGCATGTCAGCCCGACAACTGCCCGTTTCTGCGGCGGCGCATTGAAGTTCTGCTGATAGAGCGTGCGGTTAGCCGCCAGGATCGCCTTGCGTAGCGAGGAGGTGACGGAGAACGACGGATCTTCATAAAAGACCCGACGGATTGTGCGAATCACAAGCAAACAGGCGTCACGTCCACGCGATACGTCCTGGTCGGCTTCGACGACGATGTGGATCTGCCCCTTGCGCGCTTCGGGAGCGAATGGGTTGGCCGGCGTTACCACCAGCGTCAGGTCGCTCTTTTGCTGCAGAATGCCGCTCACCAGTCCGAACGGGCTGGAGCGTGTCACAGTTCCGGGCATGAGATCTCTTCTCTGCTGTGCTACGTACTGAAATTATAGCATGCTGGACTATTGAGTCGTTCAGGAACATTTCTTTCAGGGAGGACGGTCTATGACTCGCGCCGTGTGGAATGGCGTTGTGATTGCCGAGAGCGATGCAACTATTGTTGTTGAAGGGAACCACTATTTTCCGCCTGATTCGGTCAACCGCGAATATCTGCGCGATAGCGCAACCCATACGGTGTGCAGCTGGAAAGGCGTTGCGAGTTACTACGATATTGTTGTCAATGACGCCGTGAATCGCGACGCGGCGTGGTACTATCCCGAACCCAAAGATGCCGCCCGTCGCATCGCCGGGTATATCGCCTTCTGGCGCGGGGTCAAGGTGGAAGCGTAACGGCGCCACGCCCCCCCGCAGCTTCGGAATCCGTGAGCGCCAGGGCTACCCGATAATGACCACATGAATCTCACGAGGTCCGTGTACGCCAAGCGTCAGCGTCAGTTCGATGTCGGCGGTGCGGCTCGGACCGGTGATCAGGGTCAACGCACTGGCGTCACGAAACACTTCGCCATACGTTTGTTTGATGCGCTCGATAGCCTCTCCCAGTCCTCGCACGAACTGGGGGCGGCGCGCCACGGCAATAAACACCGGCGCGAGCAACGATGCCATGCGTGCTCGTCCCTTGCCGCTGTGGACGACAAGCGTTGCGCTCTCGGCGATGGCAGCGTCGACTCCTGCAATACATATCGGTGCGCGTTCGTGCGCCTGAAGCAGCGCTGCCCGCTGCATCGGTTCGCCTGCGATCCGTCCGTCGAGTCGCTTCGCCTCACGCTGCTGGAGGAGATCGGCAAGCCCTGGCAGGTCGATCTTCTCCAGATCCCACGTAATGACTTCCTTTGCCTCGTGCTGAGCGAGGATGTTGGCAATAGTTTCCAGAGCCGCTTCGTCGTCGTCGCAGAGGTGGGCATAGCCCTGGAGTTTCGCCAGTTCGGCGGCAAATTGCTGCGCCAGGTCGTCGTGCGTGATTGGATGGACGAATGGCGGTGGGGCGTGTGGTGCACGCGCCGTCTCCGCCTCCAGAAACGGTCGTGTGGTGCGCAGGCTGGCGCGGATGCGCTCTAGCATGCGTTCGCGGCTGCTGTTCATATGGCGTTCTCGTAGCAGTGTCGGATGTCGGAACCGGAACGCAACTATTATACCGCAAGCAGGCAAGAGGAACGAGGCAATGAGGTTGTCAGGCGAGGCGGCATTGCCATCTCTCTGCGCATGGGTTATGAACATTTGCAAAATAATCCGGCATGCGCGCTGCGCCCGGCGGCTGAAGCCGCGGGCTTCGGTTGCGAAGCCTGCCTTTGCCGGCGGGACGCCTGCGCACTGGGAACGTCCCGTTGGCTGAGCCTGTCGCAGCCAACGGGATGCCTGCGCTCCCGGAAGCGGAGTTGCCCGACTCTGAACATGTACCCATCTATCCACCTATAACAATCCATGATACAATCGCACTCAATGTGCATCATCGCAGTTCGATCCGACACGCACCGGAGGGCAATGGAATGACCGGTCTGCTATCCTCCCTGACCAGTGTCTCAGGCCGTACCCCCAATGACCGGCGGCGCGGGCGCATTCTGGTCTCACTGTCACTTGGCGTGATTGCGCTTCTGTTGAGTGTCGGGATGGGATTGACCCTGCTTCAACCATCGGTGGGGCGCTTCGTCAACCTTGGGCTGGCGGTGCTGGTGTTTGCTTCGGCTGCAATGCTTGGGAAAAAGGGGTTTGTGAGCGCTGGGGCATATGTGCTAATCGTCGTCAGCGGAATTGGCGCTCTGAGCGGTGTGTTTCTCAATCCAAACTCGCCGTTCAGCATGTTCTATCTTCTCATCAGCGTTTTGCTGGCAAGCGTGTTGCTGCCTCCGCGTCAGATATGGGTCGTTCTCGGTCTATGCCTTGCCGGTGTCGCAGGCGTTCTGGCAGGCGTTCCCGCAGCAACCCGCACTGCGATCAATCTCAACCTGGCATCCGCGCATCTTACCGTCCTGCTGGTTGTCAGCGCCTTCATTTCCTTCATCGGAGCGCGCAGTCTGTCTTCGGCGCTCGATGCGGCTGATGAGGCGCGCCGACAGGCGGAGGAAGCCGGTCGGCAATTGGCAGTCGCCAACGCAACGCTCGAGGCGCGCGTTGAGGAGCGCACCGCCGCCTACCGCCAACTTGCCGATGAACAACACGCAGTCGTTGCCCGGTTAGAGGAAAGCCTGCGCGCGCAACAGCGCCTGAACCAGATGATCGCCGATCTGACGGTGCCGGTCATTCCTGTCCGCAACGATACGCTGGTTATTCCGCTGATCGGAAGTATCGACGCCAGCCGGGTCCAGCGGTTGCTGGCTTCGGCGCTTCAGTCCCTTGAGCGCACCCGCGCGCGCATCCTGATTATCGATGTGACCGGGGTTGCCGTCATCGACAGTCACGTCGCGGCTGCGCTGCTCCAGGTGGCGCAGGCGTCGCGCTTGATGGGCGCCGAAACGATTGTCGCCGGTATCCGTTCCGAGGTGGCGCAGACGCTCATCAGTCTGGGCGCCGATTTGCACAGCATGCGCACGGCGGCGACTCTGCAATCGGCGCTGGCGTTTACGTTCAACGGGGGAGACGTGCAATGACAATCGTGCATGCCGGTCCTGATCGCGTGCTGCGATCGCTGCGCGCCGACTGGAGCCGTGAGCGCTGGGAACAGCTTCCCGATGACGGCAATCGCTATGAGGTGATCGATGGTGTCCTGTATATGACGACTGCGCCCAGCGCATTTCATCAGTGGATCGTTCGCCAGATTGTGCGTGCGCTCTTTGCTCAGATTGACGATCTAAACCTCGGCGTCACCCTGTGGGCGCCGATCGGGGTTTTTATGCCCGGCTGTGATCCGGTGCAGCCGGATATTCTTGTTGTTCAGACGACGCACCTGGGCATCATCCATGATCGGCGCATCTATGGCGTGCCAGACCTCATCGTGGAGGTTGTTTCGCCATCGAACTCTGAGCAGGACCTCGATATCAAGCGCAGAGCATATGCGCGCGCAGCCGTGCCGGAATACTGGATTGTTCGCCCTGCCGAACGCGATGCGCTGGTGTGCAGCGAGCCAGACCCTGTTGCTGAACTTTTCCAGACCGTCGATACCATTCCGCCAACCGGAGTCCTGGCTTCCCCAACGTTGCCGATCTAGGCGAGCATTGCCAATTTCTTCGCCAACGCCCCCGATGCTACGCTCTAACCCCTACTCTTCGCGCAACGCCAGCGCCGGCGAGGTGCGACCCATGCGCCATGCCGGGTACAGCCCCGCAAGCAGCGCCGCTACGACCGCCACCACTACCGCCTGCCCGAAGAGTGCGCCGTTCAACTCGAAGAGGAGCGTCCATCCAAACGAGCGACGGTTGATGACATACACTAGCACTGCCGCCATCATAACCCCGACCGGAATTGCCAGCACTCCGGCAAATAATCCCATCAACCCGGTTTGCCCGACGATCAGCCCCCACAATTGACGCGGCGTCAACCCGTTGGCGCGCAGCACTCCCATTTCGCGCGCCCGTTCGAGTTGCAGCGCCATGAGCGCGGCAAGAATGCCAATGAACGCCACGATTGTCGCCAGCATTTGCAGCACTGCGGTAATCGCAAATGTGCGATCAAAGATCGCCATCGACGCTTCCCGCAGCCCGCGGTTCGAGACGATATTGACCGCCAGACCAGGCGGCATCTGCGCGCGCAGATCGCGCACCAGCGCATCGACATCCACGCCGGGCGCAACATATAACCCCAGTGACGAGAGCGCCTGATCGTCCCACAGTTCCCGGTACACGCTGAGATCGATCATCGCCACGCCCTGGTCGCTACCGTAATCGTAGAAGACGCCGGCAATCGGGAACTGCCGCTCGCCGCGATCAGTCAGTAACGTTAGCGTATCGCCAGGACGCAGGTTGTGGCGGTATGCCAGCGGTTCCGAGATCAACGCCGCGCCGCCGGCGAACGCCTGCCAGACCGCAGACTCATCGACGGGATAAACCCACTGGAAGACCCGGTAATCCGCCGGGGTAACATCGAGTGCTATCGTCAACAGCGGACCGACGCCGCTTTCGATGGTGGCGCTGCGGTAGCGGCGGTAGCGTTCAATGCCTGGCGCTTCGACAATACGGGCAATCGCTTCGTCGGGCAACGGCGATTCGAGGCGGTTGCCGCGCGCGCTAGGCGCAGAAACGAAAATATCGGCACGGATGGTGTTTTCCAGCCAGCGCTCGACCGTCGTGCGAAAACTGCTCACCATCAGACCGACGCCAATCGTGACCGAAACAGCGATCATCAGCGCGGCGACGGCAACCGACGTGCGGCTGAGCGATGCCACAATGTCGCGCGCTGCCATGCGCCCCAGCAGCCCGAAGACACGTCCAGCGATCGGTCGGATGACGCTGGCAAGACCCTGCGTTACGAGAGGCGTCAATGCGGCTGCGCCGATGGTAAGCGCCAGCAACCCGCCAAAACTCAATGTCAGGCTGCGCCCTGGCACAGCAAGCAACCCCAGCCCGATCAGGAGGAGCACGACGCCGACCAGCGCCGCTGTGCGTACAGCCCGCCGCATCCGTTCTTCATACGACGAGCGGCGCAGCACTGTGCGCGGCGGCGTCAGCGTCGCCTCTGTCGCCGGAACCGCTGCCGCTGCCAGCGTCGCCGCCACGCCGAGCACAAATCCTTTCAGCAGCACACCGGGCGATAGTTCAACCGAACGCACTGTCACCGCAAAGTAGAGGTCGTTGATCGTCTGTGTCACCAGCCCAACCAGACTGCGCCCAAGCGCCACACCGAGCGCCAGACCCGCCAGTGCGCCGATCAACCCGATCAGCACTGCTTCTCCCAGCACCAGCGCGAAAATCTGGCGACGCGCCACGCCGACACAGCGAAGCGTGCCGAGCATGGTGCGCCGCTGCACCACCGAAAATGTCATGGTGTTGTAGATCAGGAACATGCCAACAACCAGCGCCAGCAGGCTGAGGGCGGACAGATTGAGTTCGAACGCTGCCGTCATCTGCTGGATCGCGTTGCTGCGTTGCTCAGGACGTTCGATGCGCACTCCGGATGGCAATGTCGCGCTTATGCGCTGGAGTATCGCTTCTCCTTCAGCGCTTTCGGGAATGATCAGGTCGATGCTGCTCAATCTGCCGATGCTTCCTGTCCATTCCTGCGCCGTGGCGACGTCGACGATCAATAACCCGTCGAGTGCGCGCCGGCTGGCGTCATCGGCAGGCTCCAGCACGCCGATAATCTCTGCTTCAACCGTAGCAGCGCCGATCATGAGCGGCAGGCGCATGCCACTGGTAATGCCGAATTCACGCGCCGTCTCTGCTGACAGCAGGGCTGCGCCAGGGCGTGTCATCAGCAATCCGTAGCACCCAAATCCCTGGCATCCCTCCTGCGCCGACGGCGTGCGGTCGAGCGCAGCGCCCGCGCCGGGCGCGTCAGCCAGCCATGGACGGAACGGCGCTTCCACGACCGGGTCGATCCCCAGGATACGCAGCGTCAACCCGCTGCGATCCGGCGCCACGGCTTCTCCTTCGACCAGCGGCGCCGCTATGCGCACTCCCTGTTCGATCCGCAACCGGCGGTAGACCTCTTCCGGTATCCCCGATGGTCCGCCGACAATCCGATGTGTTGCGCGTCCGGTCAGCGTCTCGGTTGAAAGCAGAAATGCCCGTCGTGCACTATCGTTGGCAAGATCGATGGATACGACCACGGCAACGCCAAGCGCGACCCCCAGCACTGCCAGACCAAACTGCCAGGGATGGCGAAGGATGTAACGGAGTGATGTTTTAAGAAGCGTCCGCGGCATCTGTTTTGCTCACATAGATTATCGTTCGTACACCATACTGCCGCCGGCAATGGTCATCATCACTGCCAGGTCGGCGAGCCTTTCCGGGTCAACGCGCGCCGGATCGTGGTCGAGCACGGCAATATCGGCGTACATACCCGGCGCCAGCGCACCCTGCTCGTGTTCGGCGAAGGCGGCATACGCGCTGCCCCATGTGTAACTACGTAACGCATCCATCAAACCGATTGCCTGATGTGCGGCAATGATGCGACCATTGTGCGCCTTGCGCGTCACCGCTGCTGCGATCCCCTGAAGCGGCGCAAAATCCGGCAACACCGGATTGTCCGATCCGTTGGCAAGCACAGCCCCAGCATGGTGCAAGGCGCCCCAGGCATGTCCCCACGGTGTCAGTTCGGGACCCAGCCGTGTCACATCACCCTCTTCCCAGCAGGTAAAGCAGGACTGAATGGCGGCGACAACCCGCAGGCGCGCGAAGCGCTCCGGCAGCCCGGCATGCACGACTTCGACATGCTCGATGCGATGACGATGATTGAGACGCGGATGTGCGGTGAGCGCGCGCTCATACGAATCGAGCGCCATTGCGACGGCTGCATCGCCGATGGCGTGGATGGCCGCCTGGAAACCGGCGCGATGCGCCCGCAGCACCTGCGCGTCGAGTTCTTCCGCCGATACGAGCGGAAATCCGCGATTGTCCGGCTCATCGCCATACCCCTCGCTGAGCCATGCAGTTCCACCGCCGAGCGTCCCGTCGGCGAAATATTTGATCGCCCCAAAGCGCAACCATGGGTCATCACGCCAGGCATCATGCGACTCGCCCGCTTCCGTTGCCTGTAGCATCGCTTCAGCAACGGCGCCATACGCCAGAACATACATCCGCAGCCCTGCTCCGCCGCCGCGAATGGTTTCATTGACGATTGCAAGGTCGTGCAAACCGGCGATATGTCCAAGCGCCGCTTCGCCGACCGCGACAATGCCGCGTTTGTGATACTCATGCGCCGCTTCCTGCACACCGGAGCGCCAATTAGTGGCTGGCGCCTCGACGGCGCACGCTGCCAGCGCTATTGCCGCTTCGAGCAATACGCCGTTGGGTCTTCCGTCCTCGTAGCGCTCAACCCGCCCGCCTGTCGGGTCGGGTGTGGCGGCAGTGATGCCGGCGCGCGCCAGAGCAGCCGAGTTTGCCAGCGCCACGTGGTTGCACGCGCGATAGATCAGGAGCGGATGAGCGGGAACGGCGGCATCGAGTTCCGCCAGCGTCGGATGGCGATGCTCCGCCAATCGCCCTTGATCGTGCCCTATTGCGACGATCCATTCACCAGGCGATCGTCGCGCTGCTTCCGCGCGCAGTCGCTCGAGCACTGCCGGGATGTTGGTTGTATCCCACAACGCCACGCGGGTGCGGCTACGGACATAACTCAACAGATGCTGATGCGAGTCGTGGAATGCCGGGATGACGGCGTACTCGGGCGGCAGACGCACAATGCGTGTGGACGCGCCTGCCAGCGCCTCAATCTCATCCGTCGCACCCACCGCGAGGATACGGTCGTTGTGGATGGCAATCGCACCGTGAGTGATTGGCGCTGTGACAATGGGATAGATCGTTGCGCCGGAGAGGATGGTGTCTGGGATCATGGTCTCTGAATGGTAGTATAAGGAATCGGGATGTCATCATGGTACCTGATTTTCTGCAAGGACTGAGAACCGGGAACCGAGAACTGAGAACTGAGAACCGAGACCTGATAGGAAGATCAATCCAAACTTGGACAAACACGCTTGCGCCTGTAGAGCGGCAAACGTTGGCTGAGCCTGTCGAAGCCATCGTTTGCCGCTCCACGTCCTTGATCGTCCAGGTTTTGTTTAATCGCTCTATAAAGCGAAAAAAGGCCCGCACTGCGACCCACACCGAGCGGGCGCCGCGTTGCGCCGATGTGATCCGTGATGCGATGGTGCGCCTGGGGTACGCTTAACGCTCAACGCTCCTATCTCTGCCTCTCGTCCCTTGTCTTTCCCGCTTTCCCCGCCTTCGACCTGCGCTCCAGATGGTATAATAATGCGTAATTATCCCAACACCATCAGGAGTGCCTATGCCTGAGCTGTTTCAGGTTGTGACCGTAGCAGAGGCGAACGCTCGTCTTCGTGCCCACATCACTCCCATACTACGCCACGAGTCGCTTCCGCTCCATGAGGCGCTCGACCGGGTAGTGGCCGAGGAATTACGCTCACCGGTCGATCTGCCCGCCTTTCCACGCTCTACCGTAGACGGTTTTGCCGTGCGTGCTGCTGACACATACGGCGCCAGCGAGAGCCTCCCGGCATACCTCACGCTCTGCGGCGAGGCGCCGATGGGTCGCGCGCCCGAATTCACCGTCGGTCCCGGGCAGGCGGCGCTCATTCATACGGGTGGTATGCTTCCCTCCGGCAGTGATAGCGTCGTGATGGTTGAGAATACCCAGTATCTCGACCCCACCACGATAGAAGTGGTTCGTCCCGTGGCCGTCGGCGAGAATGTCATCCCGGTCGGCGAAGATGTGTCTCGCGGCGATGCGCTCTTTCCCTGTGGCCACCGTCTCCGCCCGCAGGACCTCGGTGGTCTGGCGGGCGTCGGTCTTGTGCGCGTCCCGGTCGTCGCCCGCCCGCGTGTTGCCATCCTTGCTACCGGAGACGAGGTAGTTCCCGCCGACGCCAACGTGGCGCCGGGACAGGTGCGCGACATCAACAGTTATACCATCGCCGCTCTTGTGCGACGTGCTGGCGGCGAGCCAGTGCTGTGCGGCATTGCCCCCGACGATCCGGTCAAACTCGAGCAGATGGCGCGCACCGCGCTCGAAGGTGCCGATCTGCTCGTCCTCTCCGCCGGCAGTTCGGTCAGCACACGGGATCATACGGTCAATGTGATCGAAGCGTTGGGCAAGCCGGGGGTGCTGGTGCATGGGGTGGCTATTCACCCCGGCAAACCCACCATTATCGCTGTAGCCGGCGGGCGACCGGTCTTTGGCTTGCCGGGCAATCCGGTCTCGGCGATCATCGCCTTTGGCCTGTTTGTTGCTCCGGCGCTGCGGCGACTCCAGGGCGAGCCTGAGACCGACCTGTTGACCATCCAGGCAGTGCTGACACTCAATATTGCCTCGAAGCCTGGCCGTGAGGATTTCGTACCGGTGCGCCTTGAACGACGCAACGGGGTGCTGCACGCCGAGCCGGTCTTTGGTAAATCGAACCTGATCTATACCCTCGCCCATGCCGATGGTCTGGTGCGCGTTCCCCTCGACCTGAGCGGTCTCTATGCCGGCGATGCCGTTGAGGTTGCACTGTTCTGAGCGAAGGATTTGGGTGCGGCGCCGGACTGATGATTGTCAGGAGAGTACGATAGAAATCATATGTCACGACGACGCTACTATCTCGAAGATCGCGCCCTGGATGAGGCGATAGCCCGCTTCGAGGCGGCAATTGAGCGTGCTGGCGGGATTCATCCTCTAGACAGTGAAACCATTCCTCTGGCTGAGGCGCGTGGTCGCATCACCGCCGTGCCGGTGTGGGCGGCCCGCTCGGCGCCCCACTACCACGCCGCAGCCATGGATGGCATCGCTGTGCGCGCCGCTGCAACGACCGGCGCTACCGAGTCTTCGCCGCTGACCCTCACACTGGGCAGCCAGGCCGTCTGGGTCGATACAGGCGATCCTATGCCGCCCGATACCGATGCGGTGGTGATGGCTGAGCACGTTCAGACGCTCGATGATGCAACCGTGGCGATCACCGCTGCCGTGGCGCCCTGGCAGCATGTGCGTCCGCTTGGTGAGGACATCGTCGCCACCGAACTCGTTATCCCCGAAGGTGTGCCTTTGCGCCCGGTTGATCTGGGCGCCATCGCTGCCGCCGGTCATGCAACCGTTACCGTGCGGCGGCGCCCGCGGGTGGCAATCATTCCTACCGGCACAGAGCTGGTCACTCCTGAAGCCGTCGCTGCACGCGAGGCGGCCGGTCAGCCGATGCGCGCCGGCGAGATTATCGAGTTCAATTCCCCGATCCTTGCCGGCATGGTTGAGGAGTGGGGCGGCCAGGCAACGCGCCTGCCCCCTGTGCCTGATCGGCAAGACCTGCTGCGCGCCGCCATTACGAGTGCCATGGCCGATCACGATGTGATTGTGATCAATGCCGGTTCGTCAGCCGGCGCCGAGGACTACACCGCGACCGTGCTTGCCGATCTTGGCGAGGTGGCCGTCCATGGCGTGGCCATTCGTCCCGGTCATCCCGTCATTCTCGGTGTGGCAGGAGGAAAGCCGGCGCTGGGACTGCCCGGCTACCCTGTGTCGGCGGCGCTCACGGCTGACCTGTTCCTGCGTCCGCTGCTCTACCGCCTCCAGGGTCTTACCCCGCCGCCTCGTCCTCAGGTGACCGCCACGATCAGCCGGAAACTCCTCTCGCCGTTGGGGGAAGATGAGTTCGTGCGCGTCACCCTGGGCCGGGTGGATGGCCGCCTGATTGCGGCGCCGCTGATGCGAGGCGCGGGGGTGGTGATGTCACTGGTGCGCGCCGATGGGGTTGCGCGTATTCCGCGCTTCTCCGAAGGTCTCCACGCCGGGTCCGAAGTGATGGTCGAACTTCTCCGCGATCCGGCCGAAATCGAGTCAACGATCATCGCCATCGGCAGCCACGACCTGGCTCTCGATCTGCTGGCAAACCATCTGCGGCGCGCCGGAGCGGGCCGACGCCTCAGTTCCGCCAATGTGGGCAGTCTGGGCGGCCTGATGGCGCTTCAACGCCGTGATGCTCACCTTGCCGGCGTGCATCTCCTCGACGAGGAAACAGGTGAATACAACATCTCATATGTGCGGCGTCTCCTGCCTGACGAGGAGATCGTGCTGGTTCACCTCGCATACCGTGATCAGGGCTTTCTCGTGGCGCCGGGCAACCCGCTTGGTCTGAGCAGTCTGCGAGACCTGGTGCGGCCGGGTGTGCGCTTCGTCAACCGGCAGCGCGGATCGGGCACGCGCATACTGCTCGATTACCACCTGCGCCAGGAGGGGATCGACCCCGGCGCAATTGCAGGCTACCAGCGTGAGGAGTTCACCCATATGGCGGTTGCTGCTGCGGTGCAGAGCGGCGCGGCGAATGTGGGTCTCGGGATCGGCGCCGCTGCGCGCGCGCTTGGACTGACCTTCATCCCGCTCTTTAGCGAATGTTACGAACTGGCCATTCCGCGCCGTCACTGGGAAAGCGAGTTGTTAGCGCCGTTGCGGCGTATGCTGTTCGACCCGACGTACCGCAGCGCCGTTGAGGCGCTGGGCGGCTACAATGTAGCGCGGATGGGCGAGGAAGTGCGCGTCTCATAGAGCGATCAACCAAAACCCGGACAATCAAGGGCGTGGGGCGGCAGACGGTGACTTCGACAGGCTCAGCCACCGTCTGCCGCAAGGGTGAAGGCGCTGCCTTCACGCACCCAAGCAACTTCTTCAGACATGCTCTAGGTGCAGGTCTGCCGCGTTTCAGCGCCGATCTCCTGCCGGGATGAACATTGATCTCAGCCTCCCGCCACAGCCGGGAAGATATCGATCGTATCACCTGGCTGGATCAGCGTCTCAACGCCGTCAGGCAGGTATGGCGCATCGCGCCCATTGACGAACACGTGCACGTGCGGGTAGAGATCGCCATTATCGTTCAGTAATTCCTGGCGCAAGCGCGGGAAGCGCATCACCACGGCATCAACAAGTTGTTGGACCGTTATATTCTCGCCGACATCAAATTGCACCGTGCGACCACCAACGATCGGGCGCAGCGTTGCATAAAAGTTTACTTGCATTGTGGTTCAGTTGACACAATGAGGCGAGCGCAATGATGCACCCGCCTCATCTGCTGGCTACTAATCAATAATCTCAAGTTCGCGCAACTTGCTTTCGGGCACAACACCGTTTTCCCAGCCGCGGGCAGCGTAGTACTCGGCGAGCATCTCGTCGAGTTCACAGACGTGGCCCTGCGAGCCGGGCATAGTCGAAGGCTCCTGGATGAAGCGGGCAGGCAGGTAGTCGCTGCCTTCGCGGAAGCCAGCCAGGTTGTTGTAGTAGCGCTCAAGATTATAGATGCGCTCGCCGGACTTGAGCACATCATCTGCCGTGAACTCCACCCCGACCATAGCAGCATACTGAGCAGCGTACTCCTGCACTCCCTCAGCAAAGGCGCTGAACTTACACAGGTCGAGGCTATCGGAGAACGCATGGACATCCTGGAAGATTTTTACCAGTTCGCCTTTCCCCTTCCAGGCAAGAGGATCGACCTTGAGTGAGCCAAAGGGCATAACGCCCAACTCGGCAGCCGGGGTATAGGCGCGCAGGTGACAGGCGCCGCGGTTGCTGGTGGCGTAACCGATGCCCATGCCCTTGAGACCGCGGGGATCATACGCCGGTACACCCTGCCCTTTGACGGTCATCGCCAGTTCGGGATGGCCAAAGTGCTTCGCGGTCGCATCGGCGCCCTCAGCCATCACATTGCCGATCCCCTCGCGGAAGGCGATCTTGCGCACCAGTTCAACCATGGCCATGGTGTCGCCCCAGGCGATACCGCCGTCGCCATTGGTATAGCCGCGCTCAGTGGCTTCCATGTAGATGGAGATGGGATGACCGGTCTCAATCGCATCCATGCCGTAGTCGTTGCACAGGTCGATCAGTTTCGCAACGGTATTGACGTCGTCGTTGCCACAGTTCGCGCCAAGGGACCATGCCGGCTCGTACTCAAGGCTCTCCATCCGCAGCCCCTTCCAGGGTCCCTCCTTTATCTCGACCTCTTTCTTGCACGCCACAGGGCAGGCGTGGCACGTCGGGTCATCGACCAGGATATGCTCTTTGACGTACTCACCGCTGATCTTCTCGGCGCCTGGTCCGAACGAAGTGAGCATGCTGTTCTTTGACGGCAGAGCGCCTATGGTGCTGGTGATGTTCATCAGCACGTTCGTGCCGTACACCGAGAGGCCGCCCTTGCGCGGGCTGGTGATATTCTGCTCGTGCATAATGGCTGCCAGAGCGTTCTTGTGGGCAGGCTTCCACGCATCGAGGTCGGCAGCCTTCGGCATCTTTTTAGGGGCCTTGATCACGATTGCCTTGAGCAGTTTGCTTCCGCCGACACAGCCGGTGCCGCCGCGCCCGCTAGCCCGATCATCTTCATTGACCCAGCATGCGAACCTGACCAGATTCTCACCAGCCTGACCGATGGCGATCACGCTCAGGTCTTTCTCGCCATAGCGCTCGCGGAAGAACCTGACGGTGTCGTGTACACCCTTGCCCCAAACTTCGGAGGCGTCGCGAATCTCGACCGTGCCATCCTGAACGTACAGGTAGACGGGTCCTTTGGCCTTACCCTTGACTAATACGCCGTCGAAGCCAGCCCAGCGCAGGCGTGCCGCCGACCAGCCGCCGTGGTGACTATCGGTGACGGTGCCGGTCAGGGGCGACTTGGTGACGATCGCCATGCGCCCGCTCATATTCGCTTCAGTGCCGGTCAGAGGTCCGTTCATGAAGCAGAGCAGGTTATCGGGCGAGAGAGGGTCCACCTGCGGACCATTCTCGAGCATATAGCGCACCCCAAGCCCGCGGGCGCCGATGTACTTGCGTGCCCAATCCTCAGGAATGCCGCGATACTCCACCGTCCCGTTCGTCAAATCGACATGGGCAATTCGGTTCGCGTACCCGCCAAGTGCCATAGCGTTCCTCCTTTGATCACAATCGATGCCATACCAGAAGGTGGTCAATGCCTTTTGGGTATCGCCTTCTCGCAAGTCGTTTTGCTCAAGATTGACCTCTCGTCATGCGGCGACGCTATTATACGCTAAATGTTAACCTGAGTGCAATAGGTTTCCTACCTGGAAGATTTGTATCAATTCAGCAACGGTTTGCCTGGCGAATGAGCCGCTGCCATCCGCTTTTCTATACGATCACTCGAAACCTGGACACTCAAGGACGTGGAGCAGCGGACGTTGGCTGAGGCTGTCGAAGCCCACGCTCACCGTGCATCTGACAATCCTTCAGGGTCAGGCTCGACGAGAAGCCCGGCAGTCGTCGAGAAGCCAAGCGCAGCTATCCCCGGTATCTATCGCGTGGGACAATCCCAAAGAGCACGGTGCACCATGCCCCAACCGGTTGCTCTCCAACGTCAATTGCGCCACTCTGCCAAACCGTGGAGAACACGTCATGACATTCTATGACCCCGCTTGACACCACCGCCGATCAATTCGATTACAGGGATACGATTACACCCAACCGGGTGCGTATTTCATCACCGTCGTCACGCACCATCACACGCATATGTTTGGCGAGGTAGTGGGTGGGGCCATGCGGTTGAACGCATGGGGTGACATTGTACGCGACGAGTGGTTCAAAACCGCCCAAATCCGGCCGTATGTCCAATTGTGGAATCCTGTTTATCTGCCATGCTTGCTTATCCATTCACACATCGCCGGTATGTCGCATTTGCGCTCATTTTCCTGTAGACCTACCCGCTATTCTGTGCTATACTACCGCTTGTGACCCAAACCACGATCCCAACGTCGGTATCGTTCCTCGCCGCGTTTCTATGACTTCACACTCGATTGTTTGGGTGGCGAAGGCTCGTCGGCGGTATTCATCGCTGACGCAGGTCAGGCGCGGCTTGCAAATCCAGTATAAGGAGAGGACGATGACTCAGACAGAACGCGAGATGCTGCGGTGTCCGCATTGCGGCGCAGAGTGGCGCCCGACAACACCGGTAACCGGCCGGGAAATCAGTTGCCCGGTTTGCTTGCACCGCTTCGAAGCGCCTGATGTCCTGGAAGAGCGCCACTCTTTCAGCGTGCGCGATTTCGCCGAACAGATCAGCGCGCTGATCAACCGTGCGCGAACCGAGGGCTTGAGCAGCGATGTCATTACCAATGTGCTGCGCGATGAACTTGCCTACAACGCGGAGTTAGCCAATCCCAGCCATACCTTCCACGTCCAGATCGTCGATCTTGGTCCGGCTGAGGGCGCTATACGCACGCTGCCCCCCAACGAAGCGCGCATGATCCTGCAGCGGCGCAGCACGTCGATCATCAAGCGCTGATATGTGAAGCACAGGCTCGCCTGCGGCAAACGTCGCTTTGTCGGTGGTTCACATCTGCAAAAACCAGGCGGACTGCGAGCGGGTGGTATTTGCTGTCGCTGCCACCCGACAACTAGCGCCCAATGATGTGCGCACCTGTGCGCCGGTTCTCCGGGCATTCTCCGTGTTTCCACGCTTTCGTTCGAGCGCCCTCGTCAGGGCGCGATTGAGTATTGTTATCAGGGTGTTTCCATGAATCCTGCCGTGTTCGCTCGTGATCTTGTCCGTCGATTCGCATCAGTTGCGACTACTGTACAACAATCTTTGCCACGATTGCGTCAGCGTCCGCCGCTGTCGGATCGCCCGATTCGCGGGGTGATCCTGACAACGGAACAACTTGAGGAACGGGCGCGCACGCTTGCTGCTGAACACACGATTGTGATGCAGCCCGGGAAGGCGGGGGCGCTGCTGGCGTCGGTGGATCGCAATCATCGCCTGCTGCAACTGGCGTATCAGACGCTTGCCGCAGACGCTGCGCAACGCCAGCCGCTCACGCCAGCTGCTGCCTGGCTGGTCGATAACTATCACGTGATTGTTGGACAGATCCGCGAGATCCGGCAGGACCTGCCAGGCGGCTATTATCACGAACTTCCGAAACTGAAGGGGGGGCCTCACAACGGCAGGCCGCGCGTCTACGCCATGGCGCTCGAACTGGTCGAGCATACGGACGGGCGTATCGATCTCGAACAGTTGACGCGCTTCGTGCTGGCGTATGAGGCGGTGGCGCCCTTGTCGATCGGCGAAATCTGGGCAATTCCGATTATGCTGCGCGTCGGCCTGATCCAGAACCTGGGACGCCTGGCGCGCCTCATGCTCGACGAACGTCATCTCCGGCTCGAAGGCGCAGCATGGGCGGAGCGTATCCTGGCGCAGAAAGATGTCGGCTCATTCGAAGGAAATACGGCTTTCCGTCAGCTTGCACACGCCCATCCGCAATTGCCGTTGCCGCTTGCCGTCGAGTTGATCCAGCAACTGCGCAGCCAGGAGGCCGAGTTCGACATTGCCCGGTTGATGGTCTGGCTCGAACAGCAGCCCTCTCTTCCGTACGATACTGCCGAAGAAATCATTCTCGCCGAACAGCGCCGTCAGTCCGCCAATCAGGTGTCGGTTGCCAACACGATTACGAGTATGCGGACGATGGACGCAGTGGACTGGCCCGACTGGTTCGAGCGCGTCAGCATGGTCGAGCAGATTCTGCGCCAGGACCCGGCAGGCGCGTATGGACGGAGCACCTTCGCCACCCGCGACCGCTATCGCCACGAACTCGAACGTCTGTCGCGGCGCAGCGGTCTGAGCGAAGATGCAATTGCGCGACGTTTGATCCGGATTGCACTACAGGCGCAGGAAGAGGGTCGTTCCTTGCGGGAAACGCATATCGGCTATTACCTGGTGGACGAAAGGCGCACGGCATTCGAGGCGGCGCTCGGATGTCGCCTGACGACTGGCGAGGTCGTGCACCGCGCCGTGCTGCGGCATCCCGAAGCTGTCTATCTGGGCGCCATCGCCGCAGGAACGATCGCCATTACGGCGGCGGGCTGGCGCTTCGCCCGATCCGGCGGACAGGACGATGGGATTGACACGCCGCCGATCCTTTCTGCCGCACTCTCACTCACGGCGGTGCTGCCCGCGTTTGCGCTGGCAAAAGAACTGGTTGACCGCGTCGTTACTCGCCTGACTCCGCCACGTGTTCTGCCGCGCCTCGACTTCCGTGACGGCATTCCCCGCGAGTTGCGCACGATGGTTGTGATGCCAACGCTGCTGTTGACGTCGGATAGCATCCGCACGCAGATCGAGTCGCTGGAGGTGCTGGCGCTTGCCAATCAGGATCCGCACCTGCACTTCGCGCTGCTCACCGACTTCGCCGATGCGCCGCAGCCGCACATGCCCGAAGATGAGGCGTTGTTGACGCTGGCGGTCGAGCGGATCAGGGCGCTGAACGAGCGCTACGGCAGTGATCGCTTCTTCCTGTTTCACCGCCGCCGCATCTGGAATGAGCGCCAGGGATGCTGGATGGGTTGGGAGCGTAAACGTGGAAAACTCGAGGAATTCAATCGCCTGCTCGTCGGTGCGGCGGATACGACCTACGAAACATTCATTGGCGACCTCAGCGTTCTGCCGCAGGTGCGCTATGTCATCACGCTCGACGCCGATACGCAGTTGCCGCGCGATGCCGCGCGCGCGCTGGTCGGCACACTCGCGCATCCGCTCAACCAGGCAGTGATCGACCCGCATACGCGGCGAGTGGTGCGGGGGTACGGCATCCTTCAGCCACGCGTCAGCATTGACCTGCCGAGCGCCCTGCGCAGTCGCTTCGCGCGCATCTCGTCGGGCAATGTCGGCGTCGATCCGTACACCACCGCCGTCTCTGATGTCTACGTGGACCTGTTTGGCGAGGGGATCTTTGCCGGGAAAGGGATCTATGATCCGGCAGCGATGCGCGAGGCGCTGCATGATCGCTTCCCGGAAAACACGCTCCTCAGCCATGACCTGATCGAGGGGTGCTACGCGCGCGCGGCGTTGCTCTCGGATGTCGAGTTGCTCGACAGTTACCCGACGACCTATGCCGCCTATTCGGCGCGTCAGCATCGCTGGGTGCGCGGCGACTGGCAGATCGCCGGTTGGTTGCTGCCGCGTGTGCCGCGCGCATCCGGCGGGTATGCGCCAAATGTCTTGCCGTTGATCAGCCGGTTCAAAATTGCCGATAATCTGCGGCGGAGCCTGACGCCGCCGGCGACGCTGGCGTTGCTGATTGCCGGCTGGTTTGCGCTCCCCGGTCGTCCGGCGGTCTGGACGCTCCTGGCGCTTGGACATTATCTTGCGCCGCTCACGTTCGCCATCCTGAGCATACGCCTTGCACCGGCAAACTGGCGCTATGTGCACGTCAGTCTGATTGCTGCGGCGGAGAACCTGCGCTGGCCCGCGCTGCAACTGCTGTTGAACGTTGCTATGCTCCCCGATCAGGCGTGGCTGAACCTCGATGCAATAGCGCGCACGCTCTGGCGCATGGGGGTGTCGCATCGACGCATGCTTGAATGGGAAACCGCTGCACAGGCGCAGCGACGCCTCACCAACTCGTTCGACTATCTGATCAAGCGCATGGGTCCCTCAGCGGTCGTGTTTCTGGCGCTGGCTGTGGTGCGCACTGAGCGTCTGCGCACCTCCTGGCTCTCTACGCTGCCGGTCGCGTTGTCGTGGGGTGCGGCGCCCTTCTTCGCGCGCTGGCTCGATCAGGAGTATGTTCCTCGCCGCGTTGCGCCGCTTTCTGACGATGATCGCCGGATGCTGCGGCATGTGGCGCGCGCGACGTGGGCGTACTTCGACCGCTTCGTCGTTCCTGAACAACACTTCCTCGCGCCGGACAACTTTCAGGAGACGCCGCGACCGGTGGCAGCGGAACGCACCTCGCCGACTAACATCGGCTTGCAGTTGCTCGCCGACCTGGCGGCGGTCGATTTCGGGTACCTGGGGGCGCGCAGCCTGGTCGAGCGCGTCGGGCGCGTGTTCGAGACGATCCAGCGCATGGAGCGTTTTCGTGGACATCTGTACAACTGGTACGATACGCGCACCCTCCATCCGCTGCCGCCGCTCTATGTTTCAACCGTCGATAGCGGCAATCTCGCCGGGCATCTGCTGACACTGCGCCAGGGGCTGCTCGCGCTCCTGGAACGTCCGCCTTATGGACCCTGGATCATCGAGGGGTTGCGCGATATTCTCGAAATGATCCAGGAGCGTCTGCCTTCCGACGC
Source organism: Roseiflexus sp. (assembly GCF_057785375.1). Taxonomy (NCBI): domain Bacteria; kingdom Bacillati; phylum Chloroflexota; class Chloroflexia; order Chloroflexales; family Roseiflexaceae; genus Roseiflexus; species Roseiflexus sp. The sequence continues at coordinate 60,149 of NZ_JBYNRX010000060.1, read as the reverse complement.
CAGAGGGCGCACCTCGCTCGTTGCGCTGCTCCAGGCGCTCGACGCCACGCCTGATACCCTGGAGGGATACCGCGCGCGCCTGCTGCAGGCTGCCGATCTGGCGATCATTCTGGCGCGCGAGGGGCGCGTGGCGGAGTGGGCGGAGGCGCTGGCGCGTCAGGCGTACCGCCTCCTCGACGACATGCCTCACGATGGACATCTCGCCGCGCCGGAGGACCCGGAGTTCCGCGCGGCTGTCGAGCAACTGTCGGATAGGTGCATCGATCTGATCGCGGAGATGGATTTCCGCTTCCTGTACGATGAGCGCCGCCGCCTGTTCGCCATCGGGTACAACGTGAGCGAAGGACGGCGTGATAATTCGTACTATGATCTGTTCGCTTCTGAAGCGCGGCTGGCAAGTTTCATCGCAATTGCGCTTGGTGAAGTGCCGCAGGAACACTGGTTCTATATCGGGCGCAAGATTTCGCCTGCCGTGGCGATACCGACCCTGCTCGCCTGGAGCGGTACGATGTTCGAGTATCTTATGCCGCTCCTGGTCATGCGCAATTACCCCGAAACGCTGCTCGATGCAACCTACCGCGGCGCGGTCGAGCGCCAGATTGCCTATGCCGCCGAACGTGGCATCCCGTGGGGTATTTCCGAGTCGGCGTTCAACCTGCGCGACTCGCAGATGAACTATCAGTATCGCGCGTTTGGCGTACCGGGTCTCGGGTTGCAGAGCGGTCTGGCGAATGATCTGGTCGTTGCGCCTTATGCGACGCTCCTGGCGTTGCAGGTTGCGCCGACCGAGGCGGCCGCCAATTTACGCACGTTGATGGAGTATGGCGCTTTTGGGAACTATGGCTTCTACGAGGCAATCGACTTTACTCCGGCACGCCTGCCGCCTGGAGTGAAGAGCGCCATCGTGCAGACCTACATGGTCCACCATCAGGGCATGGGGCTGCTGGCAATCGACAATGTGCTGAACGACAACGCGATGCAACGGCGCTTCCACGCCGAGCCAATTGTCCAGGCAACCGAATTGCTCCTTCAGGAGAAGATACCTGCCGACCGGCCACTGCCGTTGCCACAGGAGAGCGCCGTTAGCGAAATTGCGGTCACACCCGATGTCGTTCTGGAACGTCACTTCACAACGCCGCATACCGCAGTTCCATACGCATATATGCTCTCGAACGGCGTCCTGACGTCGATAGTGACAAACGCAGGCGGCGGCGGCTGCCGCTATACCCTGCCCGAACGGACGACATCCATCGCTGTTACGCGCTGGCGTCCCGACCCGACGCGCGATGCGTCCGGCAGTTTCGTCTATGTGCGCGACATTCGCAGTGGCGCCACATGGTCGCCGACGTACCAGCCATTGCGCATTCTCGGCGAGGATTACCGCGTCACCTACGGCGCGGGGCGGGTCGAGTTCCGCCAGCAGTACGCCGGCGTCGATACACGCCTGGAAATCACAGTGTCGCCTGAAGACAATGTCGAGGTGCGCGTGCTGACGCTGGTCAACCTAACAGCGCAGCCGCGTGAACTGGAGGTCACCACATACAGCGAGATTGTGCTCACACCCGATACGGCTGATGCTGTGCATCCGGTCTTCTCGAATCTCTTCGTCGAAACCACGCTCGATCCGCACAACGAGGCGTTGCTGGCAACGCGCCGGGCACGCTCACCGAACGATGAGCGTCTGTGGGTGGCGCAGGCAATCGGTGTGCGTGGACGCGCCCTGGGAGAGGCGGAATACGAAACCAACCGTCTCACGTTCATCGGGCGCGGGCGTGACCCATCGCGCCCACAAGCGCTCGACCGTCCGCTGAACAAAAGCGTTGGCGCAGTGCTCGACCCGATCTTCAGCCAGCGTCGCCGGGTGCGGATCGTGCCTGGCGGACAGGCGCAGGTGATCATGACGCTGGCAGTCTCGGCAGCGCGTGAGGATGCGCTACGCCTGGCAGTGCACTACCGCGATGCCGCCATTGCGATGCGCGCATTCGATATGGCGCGTACCCAGGCGCAGGTCGAACTCATGCACCTCGGCATCAACGCCGATCAGGCGCATCAGTTCCAGCGCCTGGCGTCGCTTGCGCTCCTGCCCGATCCGGCGCGCCGCGCAGCAGCCGAGGCGCTGGCGCGCAACAGCAAGGGGCAGCCAGGGTTGTGGGCGTATGGCGTCTCGGGCGACTATCCGATCGTGGTGGGGCGCATCGCGCCGACATCCGACACATCGCTGGCGCGCACCCTGATCCAGGCGCACGAGTACTGGCGGCTGAAAGGGGTGCTGATCGAACTGGCGCTGCTGGTCGAAGACGGCGCTGACTATCGGCAGGAGCGATACGAGCAGGTCTTGGCGCTGATCCGCAGCAGCCGGTCGAGCCGCTGGCTGAACCAGCGCGGCGGGGTGTTCGTGCTGCGCACCGGCGTGATGCCCGAAGCCGATCAGGTGCTGTTCGAGACGGTCAGCCGCATCACGCTCTACAGCCGACGCGGCGATCTTGCATATCATTTGCGCCGCCGCCTGCCCGATAAAGCGCCGCCTCCGCCGCCGATAACGCCGCTCCCCTTCGATGGCGCACCGCGCTTCGACTCGCTCAGCGCACCGCGCTTCGACTCGCTCAGCGCACTGCTGCCGCCAGTAGACCTGACGCTGGCGACGGAGTATGGCGGGTTCACCTCCGACGGGCGTGAGTATGTGATCGAAGTCATGCCCGACAATCCGACGCCGCTGCCGTGGGTGAATGTCGTCGCCAACCCGCATGCCGGCTTCATCGTCTCCGAGAGCGGCGGCGGCTATACGTGGGCGGAAAATAGTCGTGAGAACCGCCTGACCCCCTGGTCGAACGACCCGGTCAGCGACCCGCCTGGTGAGGCGCTCTATCTCCGCGATGAATCCAGCGGCGCGCTCTGGTCGCCCCTGCCGCATCCCTGCGGCGCCGGTCGTGTGCGCGTCTGCCACGGGATGGGATACACCCGCTTCCTGCAACGGTACGAAGAGATCGAGAGCGAAACAACGCTGAGCATTGCACCTGACGATCCGGTGAAGATCGTTCGCCTGCGCCTGCGCAACCGGTCCGACCGCGAGCGACGCCTGAGCGCAACGATGTATGTCGAGTGGGTGCTGGGGGTGCTGCGCGAACAGACTGCGCTCTTCATCGTGACCTCGACGATGCCGGAACAGAGTGCGTTGCTGGCGCGCAATACCTACAGCCACGATTTCGCCGGGCGTGTCGCCTTCCTGGCATGCAGCGAACCACAGGCAGTCTTCTGCGGCGATCGGGCGGCGTTCATCGGGCGCAATGGCGACCTGGCGCGTCCAATCGCCCTTGCAGGCGACCACGACGGCGCCTTCGATCATCGCATCGGCGCCGGGTTCGATCCGTGCGGCGTCGTTTCAACACAACTGACCCTCGGGCCTGGCGAGGAACGCGCTCTCTTCTTTATCCTGGGGCAGGGCGTAAATGAGGAGGAGGCGACGCGCCTGATCGTCCGCTACCGCGATCCTGCCGTCGCAGCAGATGCAATTGCGGAAACCGTCGCCCGCTGGCGCGATCTGGTGAGCAGGCTCCAGGTGCGCACTCCCGATCCGGCACTCGACGTGTTGCTCAACGGATGGTTGATCTACCAGACCCTCGCCTGCCGCATCTGGGGACGTTCGGCGTTCTACCAGTCGGGCGGCGCCTACGGCTTCCGCGACCAGTTGCAGGATGTGATGGCGTTGATGCTGATTGAGCCGTCGATTGCGCGCGAACATATTGTGCGCGCTGCAGCGCGACAGTTCGTGGAAGGCGATGTGCAGCACTGGTGGCACCCGCCGCTTGGTCGCGGCATTCGCGCTGCCTTCTCCGACGACTATCTGTGGCTGCCCTTTGTCGTGTGCCAGTATGTCGAAACAACCGGCGACTATGCGTTGCTCGACGCGGTGGCGCCCTTCATCAGAGGGCGACCGCTGGCGGAAAACGAAGCCGAGTACTACGACCTCCCCGAACCGACGAATGAGTATGGCAGTATCTACGACCACTGTAGTCGCGCCATTGATCGCGCGCTGACGCGCATGGGAGCGCATGGATTGCCGCTCATGGGGTCGGGTGACTGGAACGACGGCATGAATCTGGTCGGACACGAAGGGCGCGGCGAGAGCGTCTGGGTCGCCTGGTTCCTGATCGTGATCCTGAACCGTTTTGCGCCAATTGCCGAACAGCGGCGCGATGTCGGACGCGCGGCGCGCTACCGCGCCGAAGCGCACCGGCTCAGTGAAGCGCTGGATCGCCATGCCTGGGACGGCGAATGGTACCTGCGCGCTTTCTATGATGACGGCGCGCCGCTCGGCTCGTCGCGCGACGAGGAATGCCGCATCGATTCGTTGAGCCAGTCGTGGGCGGTCATTGCCGGAACCGCCGACCCGGCGCGCGCGCGACAGGCGATGGAAGCGGTCGATACGCACCTGGTTGACCGTGAAACCGGCATCATCAAACTGTTCACCCCGCCCTTTGATCAGACGCCGCGCAACCCTGGCTACATCAAGGGATACGTCCCGGGTGTGCGCGAAAATGGCGGGCAATACACCCACGCCGCCGTCTGGGTGGTCTGGGCGTGGACGCTGCTTGGCGATCATGCGCGCGTCGGTGAACTGCTGCGTTTGCTCAACCCGCTGTACCATGCACAGCGGAATGGGCGTGTGTATGCGGTCGAGCCGTATGTTATCGCTGCTGACATCTATGCTGCACCGCAGCATCTGGGGCGCGGCGGCTGGACGTGGTACACCGGTTCGGCGGCATGGTTCTACCGGCTCGGCATCGAACGTGTCCTGGGCATCCGGCGCCACGGTGATCACCTGATTCTGACCCCCTGCCTGCCCTCCGACTGGTCAGGCTACGAAGCGCGGTATCGCTGCGGTTCGAGCGATTACCACATCATTGTCGAGCGCAGCAGCAGCGATGGTTACGCCTTGACGATTGACGGCGAGCCGGTCAGCGACATGCGCGTCCCACTGTACGATGACGGACAACAGCACGTCGTTCGATTAATCCTTCCACCAGGTGGAGGAATGCCCTCGCAGGACGGTGCAAGCACAACCGTAGCATCAGAAGAAGAGCGAACGATCAGGAGCAAGGAATAAACCGGCGATCAAACACGGATGCGTGGAGATTGTTTGACATGCGTGGCAGGCTGTTCGTATTGCGACACTGTGTGTCCCTCTTCCTCGCGGCTTTCGGGTAGAGCGAGGCGCCGCTTCGCCCGTACTAGCGTCCCGATGCCCATGTTCGCCCTCACCCCCTGCCCCTCGCCGGCGCTGTGGGAGAGGGGAGCGTTGGGGTAAGACGCCGCCTCGCCTGTACCGGTGTTCTGCTGCCTGAAACGACTGATATGGCGCAGTGGTTTGCCGGAAAACCTACACGTGTACGCAGCCCCGGCGGGGCTTGCATGTGCGGTGAGCATGGTCGAACTGCGTCCTCAGCGAGGGCTTCAGCCCGCAGCGGGACGGCATCCCGTTGCGCGCACGGGCAATCATGGTTGTTGAATACATATTCCGCGCTCGGGCGTTCATTGGGCAAGGCGCAACGGTCAATGCGCACTGGCAGGCGTGTCGGGGACGTATGACTGCGCAGCGGCATCAGCAGCCCCGGAGGGGCTTTCATGTTCTCAGCGAGGGCTTTAGCCCGCAGCAGTACGGCGTTTTGCGACAAATCATCCCCGTACTCCGAACAACGTAGACTGGCATTTTCCGAACATGCGTGCTATACTGTACTGGGGTCTCTGGTCATAAACCAATCTGTGCGCAGCCGTTTGCATTTCGCTTCACACCGCGTTATACTCAGCGCATGTGCGCGCGCTGTCTTCGCACCAAAGGCATACCATGGCAACCCTGCGGGCACAATCCCATTCCGGCAATAGCGACTCGCCCGGTCCGGCGTCGCAGGCAGGCGCTGCCCGTGAGGTGCGCAACTATCGCCTCGATCAGCGCATCGGGCAGGACGAACTCGCAGTCATCTATCGTGCCACCCACCTGACGCTTGATCGTCCTGTGCTGGTATCAGTGCTGCACCGCACCGACTGGATCTCATCGAGCCGCTTTCAGTTAGCCGCCCGGCTCGCCGCCCATCTGACCCATCCCAATCTGCTGCCGGTCATTGACGCCGGTCATGATGACCGTATCGGGCACTACATGGTGACGCCGTATCTCAATACGCGCTCACTCCAGGAAGTGCTGGCGAGCGGCGCGCTCGATCCGGTGGAAGCGCTGCGTATCGCCACCCAACTGGCGAGTGTGCTCGATTACCTCCACACCCAGAACGTGGTGCACCGCGATGTGCAGCCGGCAAACATCCTGATTACCCCCCAGGGAACGGTGTTTCTTACCAACCTGAGCCTCGCGGCATCGCCGGATACGCCTGATCTGTCGAGTGTTGACGATACAGACTATCGAACGCCATACACGGCGCCGGAGCAGACGCTGCGCACCGGCCAACCAGCGCCTGCCGGCGATCTCTATAGCCTTGGCGCTGTCATTTACCACATGCTCAGCGGCGAACCGCCGCCGCCGACCGGCGCCGTGCCATCACCGGCGCTGCGCGATGAGGCGCTTGCCGCTGCCGATCGGGTTATTCAGCGTTTGATGGCGGAACAACCGTCGCAACGGTACAGTAGCGCCGGTCAGGCGATCACAGCATTGCGACAGGCACTGCGCCCGCAGATCGACGCGGCAACGGTCGATATGGAGGAGTCACGCTGGGAGCCAATCGCCGAATGGCTCGAGAACCCGCTCGAAACCGTGCTCGGAAACATGATCGATGCCGATTTCGTGGCGCGCAGCCGCACCCGCGCCGATACTCTGCACCGGGTCGATGCCATTCGTCGCCTGCTGGATCGCTGGAGCCGCCAGAACTGGACGCACCGGCCACAGTTGGGTCATCTGATTGAACCGGAGCAGATTGTCAGTTACAACCTCTACTTCTACGAGGTGCGCGTCGCTTATGAAACGCGCACGGCGCCGCAGGCGCGCCTCAGCGTGCACCGCGGCGGCGCACTGGCGCCTGCACGCGAAATCGGCTTGTGGGAAACGCCGGTTCCTGATGTGCCGCCGTTCGAGACGCACAATCCTGAACCTGTTGTCATTCCCGGATCACAGCGCGTAGTTGGATGCCCGGAGTGCAACGGTGCAGGCCGCATCCCCTGCCGGACGTGTCATGGCTCAGGGACGGTCATGCGCACGCGCAAGGTGCAGGAACCCGACCGCAGCGTGAAGAACCAGTCACTTCCCGAAGAATGCCCGACTTGCCGCGGCTACGGGCATGAGGAATGTGAGCGATGTGAAGGAACCGGGCAACTGCTGGAAGAGAAGGTGTTCAACTGGTCGCGCCACGCTCGCGCTTACTTCAACGAAGACGACCTCAGCGGGCTGCACAAGCCGACGCTTCAGGCAAAAGCGTTGAAGGTTTTCGATGGCCCGATCTCACTGCGCGAAGGACACTGGTATCAGGTTGCGCCCCTCAAGGAGGCAATCGAAGAAGCTCAGCGCAGTTGCGATAACGACACCCGCATTATCGCCGCCGAACTGACCATTCGCGGCGTTCCGGTGACCGAAGTCGATTACCGCTTCCGCGACCAGCCGCGGACACTGGCGTTCATCGGCTTCGACAATACCCTGAAAGGCGATAGCACGCTGTATGATGTCGAACGCCTCGTGCTGTACGCTATTATTCTGGTCATGGCGATCATTCTCGTGGCAATTCTTGTGTTACGTTGAACATTGCCGGTTGCAGGCGCGCCGGAGGCGGGAGAGCCAGGCGCGACGTGCGCCGGGCGGAATACATTCCGCGTTACGTATGGTCTCTTCTTCCGGCGCCGGTGGGCGTGCGTGCCAGGCGCGACGTGCGCTGGTTGCAGGCGCGCCGGAGGCCGTCTGGGACTGACACGCAGCGAGAGATATTGCAGATTGCACGTGGACCAGTGGAAGGTGAAATGAGCGAATGTAGCCCCCTCACCCCTCACCCCTCACCCCTCACCCCTCACCCCTCACCCCTCACCCCTCACCCCTCCTGCGCCTGTAACATTTTTCACATATGCTACGTCTAATACAGCGAAACAATCATCAACTACGTCATGCCCTGAAAGGAGGGACAACGATGTTCCATCAAAATGTCGGTCCGATCGATCGTGGCATTCGGGCGATTCTCGGTATTGCACTGCTCGTTGCCACGTTTGTGCTGTTCAGTGGCTTCTGGCAGGCGCTCGCCGCCCTTGTGGCGGTCATTCTGCTGATCACTGCCATCTTCGGCGTGTGCCCGCTCTACACGGCGCTCGGCATCGACACCACGCCGACCAAACCGGCAGCAAAGCACTGAGCAGACGCATCACCGGAGCGGGACATCCAATCCGGTAGCATCCAGCGCCAGAAGGTCCCATCAGTACGATGGGACTTTCTGTTTGCCTCTGGTTTGCCGACCGATGAATATGCGCTTTATCTCCCGAAGATCACCGCAACGTCGAACGTCACTACTGGGAGTGTCGCTGAGGTGATCCGCTCGCCGGGAACAAACGTCAGGCACCGTGTGTATCGGTCATTCTGCGGATCGAGGTGCTGTTCGATGGTCTCCTGGACAACATCGATCAACCAGGCTTCCGGGATCCCGGCAGCGGCATAGCGGGGAAGTTTTTCACGCCTGTCGTACTCGCGCGATGTGTCGGCGACTTCGATGACGAAGAAGATATCCTGGGGCGCAGGGTGTTGCTGCGCATAGTAGTCCGGGCGTGGACGAAGCGCGGCAAGATCAGGTTGAGGTTCGTTGAATCCATCGAGCCTGATGGGGTCCTGCACGCTGATCACGGCGTGGTCAACGACAGTCTTCGTGAGGAGCGCGTTCAGCCGTTTGACAACTGCTGCGTGAAGCGGTCCCACGGGACTCATAACGCGCACCTCGCCGTCGATCAACTCGACCCGATCATCCTCCGCCAGGATGCCTGTCTCGCGCATGCGTTGATACTCATCAACACTGAACGGTCTGCGCACAATCTCGACGGTCATTGCACACATCTTCCAGTCCGGTCCCAGCCCTCTGCGCGCTTCCTGCGCATTGACCGCCTCTGCTCCGGCACATGCTTACCTCGTCTGCCCGGTCAGTCAGCTGTAGTATATCACGGTGCGAACACGGAAGATCCATCGAGCTTGCAGTGATGTTGCGGATGTGAACGCGCATCACCCACACGCGGCATATTGTGATGATTGCGCAGCAGGTTGCGGAAGATGCTGCGAAACTGTGGAAGGCGCCATTGACGAAGCGACAGGCGTCCGCTTCTGATGGATATGCTGGACAGCATAAAGCTACGACCTATCTTGCTGACTAGAGTTACTCGGATTTTCTCGCAGATACGAAGACACAGGATGCAGCGGTGCGGAATCTGGAGATTCTGGGCGAAGCAGAACCTCTCATACCCGATACACCATATCAAGATACCGTTGTAACAGATCGCTGACGACGCCGCGAAATGGCAGCGACGCTGCCATGCCATACACCGGCGCCATGCCGCCTTTGGCGCGCGGTTCGCGGCGCACAGCGGCGACCGCGTCGCGCAGATCGGTGATGAAGCGGTCGGCGATGCCGGGTTGGGTATGCGGCAGGGTGACGCAGATGTGGATCGCTGGCGGGTGGTGCAGCCCGTTGAGGTTCCAGCCGCGCTGCGCCATCTGATCGAGCACACGGTAAATGTCGAGGTGGGTCGAAGCAAACGCGATCACCCACAGCGGATCGCCAAGGACGCGCAATTCTGGAATGGACTCGATGCCGCTGCGGATGCGCTGCGCCGTCTCCAGAATGCGCCGGGTCGCCTCCAGATACCCCTGTTCGCCAATGCTGACCATTGCGGCCCATGCAGCGGCGCTCAGGCCGCCAGGACGGCTACCTGCCATCGTCGGCGAAACATACAACCCGCCGGGCCAGTCGGCAGCAACATAGTACTGGAAACGGCGCAGGGCTTCGGTGCGGTAGAGAATGACCGACGTTCCCTTGGCAGCGTATCCGTACTTGTGGGTATCCACTGAGAGCGAGGTGACGCCAGGAACGCTAAAGTCAAACGGCGGAACTGGGTAGCCGAGCCGACGCGCCCATGGGAGCACAAATCCGCCAAGGCAAGCATCAACGTGCATACCAACGCGTCGCTCGCCTGCCAGGGCTGCCAGGTCGGCAATCGGGTCGATGACGCCGTGGGGGAACGACGGCGCCGATCCGACCAGTGCAATTGTGTTGCGGGTCATGGCGCGCCGCGCAGCAGCAACATCGGCGCGAAAGCGCGCGTCGACCGGGATGCGCACGAGCCGGATGCCGAAGTAGTGTGCGGCTTTGTCGAAAGCAGCGTGCGCGGTGCGCGGGACGATCACTTCGGGACGGTGGATGCCGCGCCGCTCGCGCGCCCAGTCGCGGTAGGTCTTCATCGCCAGCAGAATGCTCTCCGTGCCGCCGGAAGTGACCGTCCCGCAGACGCCGGGTTCGCCGCCGAGCATCGACGCAGTCATAGCGACGATTTCGGCTTCATACCTGGCAATGCTGGGCCAGAGATCGACATGCAGTGGATTACTCGCTGCATGGAGCGTATACGCCTGGCTCAGAAACGCCTGGTGGTCAGGGTCGCTATGGTAGACGGCGCCCGACACATACCCTTCACGCCAGCGCGGGGTTTCGCGCTCTGCCAGGCGACGCATCTCGGCGAGAATATCATCGCGGCTGCGCCCGGCGGCGGGAAGACGGACGTAGACCGGCGCTTCATTGCGGTAGGGCTTGAGTGACGGTTCGATCTCAGCCAGCAACGTCTCGTACTGCGCTTCAAGCCGGCGCTGTACTGCCGGAATGCGCCGCAGAACCGCCTCAAGTGCAGCGGTCGCGCGCACGCCTGCCGACTCCAGCACCGCATAAAGTCGGAAACCAGCCATGTTACCCTCGATTCAATCGTGCGTAAATGTGTCGATTCTGTCGGTAGATACGCACAAAGGCGTGAAACAGTTCGTCGTAAGTGCGCCGGTGCTGGCGGCGCGGGTGGAAGGTCGCAGCTACCGGTGCACGGATGCGACCGAAGGATTGGCATCCAATCGCCACTGCCGCAATCAGTGCTGCACCGCGCAGATTGGCGAGGAGCGGATGCGTCGCCTGATGGATGGGACATCCAAGCACATCGGCGAAGATCTGGCACCAGACGGCGGACTGCGCACCGCCGCCGGTCATGATGATCGTGCCGGGCGAGCGCCGCATAAAACGGCGAACCGCGTCACGCAGCCAGCGCATATTGTAGGCGACCCCTTCCATTACAGCGCGCGCCATCTGTGCTCGCGTCGTCGTCAGCGACAGGTTGTGAAATCCGCCGCGCAGCGTATGATCTTCAACCGGAGTGCGTTCACCATAAAGCCAGGGGGTGAAAATCAATCCGCCGCTGCCGGGCGCTTCGCGCTCTACCATGCGGTTCAGCGCAGCATAGAACTCATCTGGGCGCGACGTTGCCAGTTCATCGTCCGCGAACAACAGATTGTCGCGCAGGAAGGTCAGACAGGCGCCGGCGCACTCCTGCTCGTTGGTAAGCAGGTATTTTCCCGGAATTGCCGACGGCAGCGATGCCATGTTGTGGAACAGATCGGTGCGCTTGAACGGCACATGGCAGACGAGCCACGACGATGTGCCGACATACAGGTTGGCGTCGTAGTCACGGATCGCGCCTGCGCCCACTGCCGCCGAATGAACATCCGACGACCCGACGGCCACCGGTGCGCCCGGCTCGACGCCAAGATGTTCGGCAGCCTTGGCGGTCAGCGGACCCAGGATGGCGGTTGCGCGCCGCAGATCGGGCAATTTCGCGCGCTCGACGCCGGTCAGCGCCAGCAGTTGTGGCGCATACGCGATTTGATCAATGGCGCGATTATCGGTCAGCCAGTGGAGAGTGATCGAGTCGAACGACGCGGCGCGCACTCTGGTGAGGCGCAGGTTGATGTAATCCTTTGGTTCGAGAAAGATGCTCGTGGAGCGGTACACGTCGGGGCGCGCCCGCCGGAGATACAGGATGTGCGCCAGCGAGTCCTTTCCCGCCAGACCAGGCGCGCCGCCGGTGAGTCGAATCCAGGTTGCCAGTTTCGCCAGGCCATATCCGGCGACGGTAGGCCGACCGGCGACCAGGGTATGGATGTCGGATGCGCCGCGCGAGTCCATCCAGATGATTGCGTTAGTAAGCGGAAGGTCATCGTCGCCAACGGCGACCGTGCCTGACCACTGCGCCGTCGCGCCGACCGCTGCAACACGGGTAATGCCAGTGGTAGCCGTCAGGCGGCGCGTCGCAGCGCCAATCGCCTCCCACCATTCAAGCGCGTTTTGTTCAGCGCCTCCGCCCTGCCACAGATGCAACTGTACCGGCTCGAACTCCCACGCCAGCACCTCGCCGTCGTGAGTCACGAGTGCCGCCTTGGGACCAGACGTGCCCAGGTCAATTGCCAGGATTGGCATGTCCGAGGTCATTGCTCCTGCAAATGCTCCGTTCACGACGCATCAAAGACCTCATCAACGTTCACGCTGAAGCCTTCGAGCAGCGCCGACGTCGCCCGATTACTGCGACGAAAGACCCCATGGGACGCATAGGCGTCATCGGTCAGCGACAGGACTGTGATCGTTTCGTCTATTGGGTTCACGATCCAGTACTCAGGAATCCCTGCGCTGGCATAGTCTCGCACCTTATCGACAGTGTCGCGTTCCGGGTCGTCCTCGCTCACCACTTCCAGCACCAGGTCGGCGCCGGTCCAGTAGCGGTTCTGTGCGCGTGGATCATCAGCGCGCTGCAAGAGCAGCAGGTCCGGCTCACGGAACGTCGTCGGACCAACCTGCAAGCGAAGCGGTGCGAAGAGGACCAGCCCGCCGCGTGGTTGCAGGAATGCGAAGAACACGCGGTACAGGAACGCCAGAATCATCTGATGGCGCTGCGTAGGCATTGGCAGCATCTCCAGGTTGCCATGGGAAAATTCTGCCAGACAACGTGTATGATCGGTCAGTTTCAGGTATTGTTCGACCGTCCAGAGACCCTGCAACGGTGCGAGATCGATGCTGACGCCATGGGCTTCACACACCAGCAACATCGACGAATCGCGGATGACGCCTGTCATCACATGCTCTCTTTCTACGCCGCCTGATGCACTGCCACTGCCGCGCGCAGACCAGACTCGATTGCTCCCTGGATCCAGGCATGGTACAGCGGAGCATGTTCACCGGCAAAGGCGAATGTGTGATGAAAGTGTAACATAAGCAGGCGAAGATCCGAAAAAGTGAATTGGGTGGGCAAAGGCGTCGCCTTTGCCCGCCCAACTGTACCTCATGAGGCGAGTTTTCAGACACACCCAGCAGGAAGATCAACCGGATGTCAGACAATCTCGTGATCGGCGTTGGCTGAGCCTGTCGAAGCCAACGCCAATCGCTCCACAGGTGCAAGCGTGTTTGTTCGGGTTTAGTCTTCTATGCGTCAGTTATATTTCACCCTATCCTGCCGTAAATGTGTATGCTCCCGATGCCAGGCGGTAGACCGTCGTCTCTTCGTCGCGCTGCGCGAAGGTCACGCCTTCCGCCTCTTCTGCTGGACGACCGCTTTCCCGCACAGGCGTCCCTTCCGATGCCGGAACATATGCCGTTGCTGTCGTGTTTGGCGGCACGACGATCTCCCATGTAAAGCGACCGTCGTCGATGCGCCAGGCGCTCATGGCGCGGCCATACATCGTTTCGAGCGCCGCGCGCACCGCCCTCAACCCGCCCCCTGGTCGCGGGCGCAGGATCAGATGACGATACCCCGGTTGTTCCGGGTCCGCGTCGATGCCTGCAACGGTGGCGTACAGCCATTCGCCGATGGCGCCGTAGGCGTAATGGTTGAACGAGTTCATACCGGGGTCCTGGAACCCCCGGTCGTGGGTCCAGCCGTCCCAGCGTTCCCAGATGGTTGTGGCGCCCTGCGTCACCGGATAGAGCCACGAGGGCCAGGTTCGCTGGCACAGAAGCGCATATGCAAGATCGAGGCGTCCGGCGGCGGTTAGCACGTGCGGCAGGTATGGCGTTCCTACGAAACCGGTCGAGAGGTGCGTGTCGCGTGTCAGAATGTCGCGCGCCAGCGCATCCGCCGCTGCCGAACGCAACTCTGGCGGCAGCAGGTCGAAGTGCAGCGCCAGGACGTACCCGGTCTGCGTTTCGCCTGCCACACGTCCTGCGCGGGTGACGTAGCGCGTGATGAACGCCTCTCGCACGCGCTCGAACAGCCGGCGGTAGCGGACGGCATCGCGTTGATATCCGAGGATCGCGGCGATGCGACTCATCAGCCGGGCGCAGTGTGCAAAGAATGCTGTGCCGATCAGGTCCTTCGCCGTGCCGCCGTCTACTTTGCCGCTCCCATCGAGCGCCAGCCAGTCGCCGAAGCCGCGGAAGCCGGGATAATCCTCATAGCAGCGGATGAAATCGCGACTGCTCCGCTCCAGGTACTCGATAAATCGTTGCATCGAGGGATAGTGCGTTTCGAGCAGGCGCATATCACCATAACACAGATAGATCGTCCAGGGACAGATAATCCCCGCGTCCGCCCACGCCGGTCCGCCGTCGGTCAATCCGCCGATGCCTGCCAGCGGCGCTACCGGCGGATATGCCCCTTCGGGGCTCTGTGCGTCTTCCAGGTCCTGGGTCCATTTCGTAAAGAACGGCGCGACATTCATATTGAACGCTGCGGTGCGAATGAACACCTGCGCATCGCCGGTCCATCCCAGGCGCTCGTCGCGCTGCGGACAGTCGGTCGGCACATCGAGAAAATTGCCTTTCTGTCCCCACACAATGTTGTGCTGCAACTGATTGATCAGCGGGTCGGAGCACTCGAACTCGCCGGTCGGCGGGGTGGCGGAATGCACGACAATGCCGGTGACCGCGTCGATGTCGGGGGCGCCCGGGTAGCCGGAGAGTTCGACATACCGGAAGCCGTGGAAGGTGAAACGCGGCTCCCAGATTTCTTCCCCCTCGCCATGCAGGGTGTAGTGGTCGGTTGCACGCGCACTGCGCAGGTTGGCGGTGTAGATTGTGCCATCCGGGTTGAGGGCTTCAGCATGGCGGATCGTGACGGTCGTTCCCGCCGGACCCTGAACACGCAGCCGGATCCATCCGACCATGTTTTGCCCCAGATCGAAGACCCAGCGCGTCGCCTGGTGTGATTGAAAGGCGGTCGGCGGCTTGATCGGGCGCAGTTCCTCGTGTCGCCGGACGATCGGACCGCGCAGAGCGACCAGAGCGATGTCGGGTGCGGCGAAGAGTTCCACCGGTTGCCAGGAGGCGTCGTCGAAACCGGACAGGTTCCAGCCAGGCATTTCGAGCCTGGCGTCGTAACTCTCGCCGTGCAGCATGTCGCTCTCCAGAATTGGACCAAAGGCATAACGCCAGGAGCGATTGCTGACGATCGTCTGCGCACTGCCGTCGATGTGCGTGATCATGAGTTGCGCCAGCAGTTTCGGGCGGTCGCCGTAGTTCTGGCGCCCCGCCCATGCCACGTGTCCACAGTACCAACCATCTCCCAGAATGACGCCGATCACATTGTCGCCTTCGCGCAGGGCATCAGTCACATCGTAGACCTGGTACTGCACCCGCCGGCGATAATCGGTCCAGCCCGGCGTGAAGCAATCGTGCCCGATGCGCTGCCCATTGATCGTGCACTCGTAGAGTCCCAGTGCGGTGATATACAGGTGCGCCTGCGCCACCGGCGCATTTAGCGTGAATGAACGGCGCAGGAACGGCGCCGGAATGGTCGTCCAGCGTCCGCCGACGAGCGATGCGCCAATCCAGGATGCCGTCCAGTCCGAACGGCGCAGCAACCCCATTTCCCACCAGGCGACCGGACTGACGGCGACATTGCCATGTTCGTCCCACACCTGCACCTGCCAGAAGATGCGCTGACGCGAGCGGAGTCGCCCGCCATCGTAGGCGATGTGGATCGACTGGTCTGAGTCTACGCGACCGCTATCCCAGAGCAGGTTGCGTTCCGCCACAACGTCATCGGCAGATGGGGCCGCCACAATGCGGTATGCCGTTTGCCGCGCGCCGCGTCGGTCGCTGAACATCTGCCAGCTCAGACGCGGACGGGCGACATCGATCCCCAGCGGGTTGTCCCGGTACTCACAGCGAAGGTTTCCCAGGTTGAATGGCGTCATAGTTCCCTCGTGTCGTGCTTCTGTTGCGCGAGTGCACGCGCAATCGGCGCCAGCTGGCGCCACCACTGTTCCTTTGGCCGGCGGTATGCGGCATCGACCATGTGGGGGAGTTCACCCAGGTCGAATATCCGCACCCTGCCGTTGATAAAACCGATGAATGCGGCAGCGGCTGTGCCGCGTTCCATTTCCTCGGTCAGAAAACGAATGCAACGCGCCGCCAGGCGGGTCGCCTGAATCCGGTCATACGGCGAGGGACTGCCGCCCTGTTGCAGGTGGCCGAGGACGGCGCGGCGGACATCGAACAACTCCTTCCCTTCTTCCTCGAAGAGCGCGCAGATGACATCGGTGGTGTAGAGAGGGTTGGCGTATTCGTTGCGAATCACCAGACTGAGGCGCTTTCCGGCGCGAAACCCTGCGATCATCTCCTGAATATCGGCGCGCAGGTCATCGAGGGTGATGCCCTCTTCGTGCAGATAGACCCGTTCCGCCCCCGATGCCAGTCCGCTCATCAGCGCCAGGTAGCCACAGTAGCGCCCCATCACCTCGACGACGAAGGTGCGTCGCACCGCCACTGCCGACTGCTTGATGCGGTCGAGCGCCTCGACGATCGCATTCAGCGCCGTGTCGGCGCCGATGCTCAACTCCGAACCGGGCAGGTCGTTGTTGATCGAAGCGGGCAGGCAGATGATCGGAATGTTGAACGGTTCATACGTATCACGTTCGTGGTACAGGCGATGCGCTGCCTGATAGCCGTTCCATCCGCCGATGATCAACAACCCGTCGATGCTATGGCTGGTCAACGCCCGCGCGACAGCGGCGAGGTCGTCGCCGGACGGGACGTGCCGGCTGGTGCCAAGCTCCGCGCCGCCCATCGGTCCCCATCCGTCCACCATCTGCCACTCGCACTCGCTGACCTGACCGGCGATGAGACCATTGAACCCGTTGCGCACGACCAGCATCGTATGGCCCTGATCGAGACCAAGGCGCACAGCGGCGCGCACCGCCGTGTTCATACCGGGCGCAGGTCCGCCGGCGTGCAGCAGCGCAATCCGGCGCTTGCGCGGGCGCGTCACGCTCGGCAGGGCGCTGGTGAGCGCCTGAAACGTCTCGAACATCTCGGTAAAACTGCCGCCGCGCAACTCCATCGCGCGTCTGTAGTCGCCCGCGTTAATCGCCACGGCGACCTGCTGTGTTTGTTCGACACAATACATAAGCGGCTGGCGCGTAATGCGGTTGTAGCGCATGCCGATCAGTTGCGGTTCGTCTTCAGGCGTGGCGCTCAGCAATTCTTCAACGGCGGCGTACCCGATGAGCGTACTCATCCAGCGGTCGAAGGCGCTTGGTGTGCCGCCGCGTTGGACGTGCCCCAGGATCGTCGCGCGCGCGTCTTCTTCTAAACGCTCCTCCAGCACACGCCGCACATAGTCCGACGCGATCGGATTCCCCTCACGGTCGCGCGCACCTTCAGCAACGACCACAATACTCTCGCGGCGGCCGGCAGCGCGCCCGGCGCGCAGCAATGCGCACATGCGGTCTTCCCATCCCGGCTCAGGCGGATTTTCGGGAATAAGCACATAATCGGCGCCGCCGGCGATCGCGCCCATCAGCGCCAGATAGCCGCAGTGGCGTCCCATGACTTCGACGACGAACGTGCGCTGATGGCTGGCAGCCGTGCTGACCAGCGCATCGATCGCGGCGGTGATCCGGTGCAAGGCCGAATCCGCGCCGATCGTCATGTCGGTGCCGTAGAAATCGTTATCGATCGAGCCAACCAGCCCGACCAGCGCCAGGAAGGGATAGTGTGCGGCCGTTTCGCGCGACAGTCTGCCGGTTTCGACCAGTTCCGCCAGCAGGTCGGCCCACTCGCGGCGGAAGGTGTCGGCGCCAGTCAGGCTCCCATCGCCGCCGATCACCACCAGGCGGTTGATCCCGCGCTCGATCAGGTTGGCGGCAGCCTGGAGACGCCCTTCACGGGTGCGAAACTCGCGGCTGCGCGCCGTTCCGATCACCGTTCCGCCGCGATGCATGATGCCGCCGACATCGCCCCAGTTGAGTGGATGGATGCGATTGCCGCCCTCCACCATGCCGCGGTATCCTTCGTAAATCGCATACACCGGCACATTGCGACTCAGCGCAGTGCGCACAACCGCGCGCAGAGCGGCATTCATGCCCTGCGCATCGCCGCCGCTGGTCAGCACGCCGATGCCTTTCGACTGCGCCATACGATCTCTCCTTCCATCGCTGTGCGAGCCGGGGCATCCGGTGACGCCCGCACGCTCTCCACTCCACCCGCCGCGTATGATACCAGCCTTTTGCTGTTGCGCGACTCGGAACCTTCGCAGACGCCTCTTTACTGTACAGATGGATGTGTTGTGGTATGATGCAGGCTAATAGGAAGATCAATCGGATATGAGACAATCTCGTGACCGGCGTTGGCTGAGCCTGTCGAAGCCAACGCCAACTGCTTCACAGGTGCAAACGTGGTTGTCCGAATAGAAAAAGGGTCTGTCCGATATGAGGGTCTTCGTGGCAGGCATTCCTGCGCAGGTTGGGAATGGTGCATCGGGTCCAATACTGTTAATCTCGCACAAAGGCGCAAAGACGCAATTTAAGCCCTCGAATATCGAATTTTGTAAAAAGCGTTGTCAGATGGGCTGTGTTGTGCAGGCTATGTCCGCAGAGATCAGTTTTGAACCTCTGATTGACAAAGGGCCGGCAACGCATCTCGTATCAATGATGAGCGAGAGGAGAGTGCAATGGCGCCAATTCTTGTCATGGGTTTGGGGAATGTCATCCTGAGTGATGAGGGGTTGGGCGTGCATGCGTTGCAGCGCCTGACGGAACGCTACGCCCTGACTGATGAGGTCGAAGTGATCGATGCCGGCGCACTTGGGCTGTCATTGCTCGCCTTTCTCGACGGCGTTAAAGACGTGCTGATCATCGACGCTGTGCATGGCAGAGGGCAATCGGGAACGCTTGTGCGGCTCGAAGGGGAAGAGATCGCTCGCGCTGAAGCCCTGCACCTGTTGCCGCAGGATGTTCGTCTGCACGAACTGATCGCGCTGCACGGGATGGAAGGTTCGTCACCACGGCGGATGGTGCTCTGGGGAATGGCGCCGGAAATCTCCGAACCAGGGCTGGCGTTGACCCCCGAATGCGAAGCGCGTCTCGATGCGCTGGTCGATGCAGTGGTGCAGGAACTCCGCTCGTGGGGGGTCGATGTACAACCGCTCCAGGAATGTCGGGCAAGCTAAGAGAACGGCGCTGCCGGCTTCATCCAGTCGGGCGGAGGACCGCCGTTGCAGATCGCCAGCAATTCATCGATTGACGCATCGACTGAGATGGCGCCTGCCAGCACCGGTTCGCGGTAGCGCGCCACCCAGGTGTAGATCCGGGGCCAGCCGGTGAGAAACTCATCGTAGACCAGCCGCGCCACCGGTCCACTCGTTTCGAGGTACCCTGTCGCAATAAAGTCATAATCGGCGCGTTCACGATCATAGGGCACACGCACGATCTCGGCGCGCCATGCGCCGTCGCTCCACTCCATCCGCCCGTAACAGGCGCGCGTATCGCCATCGAACGGTAACCCCACCGAACCGACATTCACCACCAGCGTCGCATCGATCCGCCGGATGAGCGGACGATGCGTGTGTCCAACAACGATCAGCGGGCAAGGCGGAGCGATCTGTGCCCGCAACTCATCGTCCGGCGTCGTCGCCAGCACATTGTCGCGATTATGGCGCATCGAGGCATGCACAACGCGCGCCTCGCCGCCGGCCGGATCGTGCAGACGCACAATCTCCGGCATTGTTTCGAGATCCGCAGCCGCTACGCCGAGTTGGTTCGCCGTCCAGCGCACGTTGCGTCGCACAGCGCCCTCGATGCCGGGACGGTTGGTCGGGTCGTGGACAACGGAGATGACATAATCTTCGTGATTGCCGCGGATCAAACGCCAGCCGCTATCGGCGGCGCGCTCCTGAACGAAGCGCAGGCAGGCGAGCGACGATGGACCCCGATTGACAATATCTCCTCCGACCACGGCGGCGTCGGGATGCCAGGCGTCGATATCGGCGGCGACGGCTTCGAGTGCGGGGAAATTCCCGTGAATGTCGGCAAGAACAGCGAGTTTCATAGACTCAGTGGCGGCTCCGATAATGACATCCTTTGTATAGTACCATGATTGAGTAGTGAATGTTGAAGGGTGCAGGTTGAAGGTGGGGGCGCGCTGCTGGCACGCCTGCAAGAGGCGGCGCGCCCACATGCGTGATTGGAGCAAGCGGGCGGGCGTTGAACGTTGAATGTTGCAGGTTGAAAGTGCGAAGGGTGCAGGTTGAAGGTGGAGGGTGTCAGTAGCGTTACACCACAATGTCTTCGTGCCGTAAAGGCGCGGCAAACTCGTTTGGCATGCGTGTTGCAGTGTCAGTAGCGTTACACCACAATGTCTTCGTGCCCCTTGGTGTTCTTCGTGGATAGACTCACCCAACCCGAACGCGCGTCCCGGCGCAGGTTTGCACATAGGCGTCCGGCAGCGCGCGGGCAATCGCGTGCTGCGCCTTCCACCCGGTGCAGTGCCCCGGCAGCACCATCTTCGGCGCTATCTCAACCAGCGCTGCAACCGTGTCGGGGATGATCGGTTCGAACACCCGTCCCGACAGGTGCAGCCCGCCGATCACGCCGTAAACGTCGTTGACGCCGGTCAGTTTGCGGGCATAGTGGAGAATGTTCACAATTCCGGAGTGACTGCATGCCGAGAGCACGACCAGCCCCTGATTGCGCACGTTAACCACCAGCGCCTGGTCATCCCACAGCCAGGGGTCCGGCTCCCACGCCCCATCGGCGGTTCGGGCGAAGTGTCCCGGCATTCCTTTCTCGAACGGCGTCACGCGCTCGACCTGCCCCGTCACCAGCACCTGGTTGTCGATCAAGAGCGACGGATCGCGGCGCTCCACCAGAGTCACCCCCTCGCGTTCCAGGTCGGCGCGATTCGGCGCCGGCAGATGAAGTTCATTCCCGCCGGGGAACACCGCCTTGCGGTCGCGCCAGGCGTCGGGATGCAGAATGAGCGGCAGTCGCCGTGGACCGAGGCGCGCCAGCAGGCCTGACAGACCGCCGTGGTGGTCGGTGTGCCCATGAGATAGCACAATCGCGCGAAGATTGGCAGGATCGACCCCCAGCACATCCATGTTGTGGACCAGCGTGTCACGTCCCATCCCGGTATCGTACAGGATCGACGTGCGCTGACCTTGCTGCTCGACTGTGACCAACGCCGCGAAGCCGTGCTCCGCCAGGAGCGGCGCCTGCTCGAAACTCTCCCAGCGCAACGGCGCGCGTTGCACGGTTGGCGTGCTCGCAAGGAGCGCATCCATGACGTTATCGACCAGAATGGTGATCTCGACCGCATCAACGGGTTGCAGTTCGACCGTTTGGGCGTCCATGCCATGCCCTCCTTCACAACGAATGGAGAACCTCCCAACGCCAGCCGGGGCGATGGTTGCAAAAGCGAGCAGATGACGTTGACGGATGGATCGCGGCGGCAGGCGTTGTTAGCGCAATTATACGCAGGGCTGGCGTAGAAGTGATAGTTGACGTTTGCTCGCTATCAGGTTATATTCCGATAACCACGCGATATGCCGTCCGAGCCTGAAGAGAATCTCCGCCAAGAGATATATGACTTCACCGCAAAAAGCGGTAACCACGAAGGTCACAAAGAGACACGGAAAAAATGCGCTTCATCTTTATTCCCCTTCGTGCACTTCGGGTCCCTGGCGGTTCAGCCTAACCACGAAGGTCGCCAAGAGACACAAAAGAAATGCGCTTCATCTTTATTCCCCTTCGTGCGCTTCGGGTCCCTGGCGGTTCAGCCTAACTACGAAGGTCACCAAGGGACACCCAGGCAATGCGCTTCATTATCTATCGGCAGACGGGCGGAATACATTCCGCGTTACGCAGTCACCAAGGGACACCCAGGCAATGCGCTTCATGGTTCTTCCCCTTCGTGCGCTTCGGGTCCCTGGCAGTTCAGCCTAACCACGAAGGTCTCCAAGGGACACGAAGGACATGCGCTTCATGGTTCTTCCTCTTCGTGCGCTTCGGGTCCCTGGCGGTTCAGCCGGTGTGCAGTGGGCTCATATATAATCTCAGACTTGTGACCGCTCACATCTCTGTCATTGTTCGATGCAGCGTAACAGCAGGGTCAGCGGCGTTGCGACAGCTTCTGGTCTGTCTACCGTCGGCGCCGGCATCGATGAATGAATGCCTAGTGGAATGTGAGCGAAATAGCGTTGCTGCTGCCTGCTGCGAACGGTTTTATGCGTCGCCTGAAAGCCGCGCGCGATGTGGCATAATAGCCGCGCACGCGAAGCGAAATCGCTCCGCGCAGGAAAAGCGAGGTTCTCCAATGCCGCCAAAAGTTGTCTTCATCGGCGCCGGCAGCACGGTATTCGCCAAAAACCTGATGGGTGACATCCTGAGCTTCCCTGAACTTGCCGACGCAACCCTGACGCTGTTCGACATCGACCCGGAGCGCCTGCGGACTTCGGAAGTCGTGGCGCACAAGGTTGCCGCTGCGCTCGATGTGCGCCCGACTATCGAAGCGACGACCGATCGCCGTCGCGCGCTCGATGGCGCCGATTACGCCATCTGTATGATCCAGGTCGGCGGCTATAAGCCGTGCACGGTGACCGACTTCGAGGTGCCGAAGAAATACGGGTTGCGCCAGACGATCGCCGACACGCTGGGGATCGGCGGGATTATGCGCGGGTTGCGCACCATTCCAGTGCTGCTCTCGATGTGCCGCGATATGGAAGAGGTGTGTCCCGACGTGACGTTCTTGCAGTACGTCAACCCGATGGCGATCAACTGCTGGGCGATCAGCCGCGCCAGCACGATCAAGACGGTCGGGTTGTGCCATAGCGTGCAGGGCACCGCCGAGCAACTGGCGCACGATATTGGCGTGCCAATCGACGAGATCAACTATGTGTGCGCAGGTATCAATCATATGGCGTTCTACCTGCGCTTCGAGCGCAACGGCGAGGACCTCTACCCGCGTATCCGCAACGTCTACGACGAAGGGCGCGTGCCGGCATGGAACCGGGTGCGCTACGAAGTGTTCCGCCGTCTGGGCTATTTTGTGACCGAGTCGAGCGAGCATTTCAGCGAATATGTGCCCTGGTTCATCAAGCGTGATCGTCCCGATCTGATCGAACGGTTCAATATTCCGCTGGACGAATACATCCGTCGCTGCGAAGTGCAACTGGCGGGCTGGGAATTCGTGCAGTACAGACTCGACCATCCAGAGATCACGAGTTCCGACCTGCGCGCTGCCATGCGTGAACGTTCCAGAACCAACCCTTACCTCACCGATGAGTTCATCGAATATGTCATCAGGGCTGCTGAAGCCCTGGAAGCGGGGGCGGTCGAGCGTAGCCACGAATATGGCTCGCTGATCATCCACAGTCTAGAAACGGGCCGGCCGCGCGTGATCTACGGGAATGTGCCCAACCACGGGCTGATCGACAATCTCCCGCAGGGGTGCTGCGTCGAAGTGCCGTGTCTGGTGGACAAAAACGGCGTCCAGCCGACGAAGATTGGCGCATTGCCGCCGCACCTTGCCGCGCTCATGCAGACGAACATCAACGTCCAGGCGCTGACCGTCGAGGCAGCGCTGACCGGCAAACGCGAGCATATCTCCCACGCGGCGATGCTCGATCCGCATACTGCCGCCGAACTCGATCTGGATCAGATCTGGGCGCTGGTGGATGACTTGATCGCGGCGCATGGCGACTGGTTGCCGGAGTACCGGTAGGGCCTGTCGCATAATCTCACCCAAAGGCGCGAAGGCGCCACGATTGCAATCCGGTCGGTTGTAGCTCATACGCCTCACTTGACAGGACTAACGCGGTGACGCGTTGCTTATCTCCGCAGCGCCTGCGGCAGTTTGCCGCCACCTAAGAAGATACGTACCGCTCTGCCGAAGGCAAAACGAGCCATCACACGGCTCGTCCGTGAGGCGACCGAGCGACTTCCGTTAACTCCTGGTTAACCTCATGTTATCAATCCGCAACGTCGAGGGGATCGAAGCATAACTCTCTTTTCGACGCAGTGCAGTATACTATGCTCAGAACCGGGACGCAAGCCATTGGGCAAGCGTAGGAAGCCAAAAGGTTTCCAGGGGGGGCATTGGATCCCCCGGCCCGGTTAAATTATTGCCTGTAGGTCCTGACACCACGAAGCGACGCGATTTCCCAACCGCGTCGCTTCGTGTATTTATAACGATCGATAGTGGCGCTCCGGCAACGCGCGTAGTCGTTCCGCAGCCTGTTCGGGAGTAATATCACGCTGCGCTTCGGCAAGCAACTCGAAGCCGACCATGAATTTGCGCACCGTCGCTGAGCGCAGGAGCGGCGGGTAGACGTGCGCGTGGAGATGCCATGCCGGATGGGGCGCGCCATCGGTGGGGCGCTGATGAAAACCGAGCGAGTAGGGGAATGACACCTGAAACAGATTGTCATAACGAGTCGTCAGGCGCTTCAGAATATCCGCCAGCCCCATGCACTCATGCGCTGTCAGGTCGCTAATGGCGCCGGCGTGGCGGCGGCTGATGATCATGGTCTCGAAGGGCCAGACAGCCCAGAATGGAACCAGTGCAACGAAGTGGTCATTGAGGCAGACCAGGCGCTCTTCGCGTTCAAGTTCGAGCGCCAGGTAATCCGCCAGCAACGAGCGCCCGGTTGCCGCCAGGTAGTCGCGCTGTGCGGCATCCTCGCGCATAATCGTCAGCGGCAGGCGCTCGGTGGCCCAGATCTGGCCGTGGGGATGCGGGTTGCTTGCACCCATCATCGCCCCGCGATTCTCGAAAATCTGCACATAGCCGATGTACGGCAACGCCCCGATTGTTTCGTATTCTTGCGCCCACACATCAACCACGCGCGCAAGGTCGGGCGCGTCCATCTCCGGCAGCGTCAGGTCGTGGCGCGGCGAGAAGCATACCACTCGACAGATGCCGCGCTCGCTGCGGGCGTAGAGGAGCGGCGGCGCAGCATCATCGGGCGACCCTGCGCTCAAAGCGTACTCGCCGGATGGAATATCCGGCAAAAGCGCCGAGAAATCGTTGGTGAACACAAACGTGCGCTCGTAGTGCGGATTGACTTCGCCATTCACTCGGACGTTCCCGGGGCAAAGGTAGCAATTCGGGTCATACACCGGGCGTTGCTCCGGCAGCGGCGGCTCGACCTGCCCTTGCCATGGGCGCCTGGTGCGGTGCGGCGAGACCAGCACCCATTCGCGCGTCAACGGGTTGTAGCGTCGGTGCGGATGGTCTGTAAGCGAAAACATGGGCGCCTCCCGTCTCCCGGAGGGACAGGTCGGAGACCGGCCCCTCCGGCCTGTCCCTCCGGCCGGCGCGTGTACGGGCAGGTCGGGGACCTGCCCCTGCTGTTGCGATCGGTCCCCGTAAGGGCAGGTCGGAGACCTGCCCCTACTGCCCCAACATCTCCACCACACCCGCTGCGCCCATGCCGCCGCCGATGCACATGGTGATCAACCCGTACCGTCCACCGCGCCGCCGCAGTTCGTGCAGGATCTGCACCGTCAGTTTCGCGCCGGTGCATCCCAGCGGATGCCCCAGGGCGATGGCGCCGCCGTTGACGTTGACCTTCTCTTCGTCGAGTTCGAGCGCCCGGATGACCGCCAGCGCTTGTGCGGCAAAGGCTTCATTCAGTTCGATCAGGTCGATCTGATCAAGGGTCAGTCCGGCCAGTTTCAGCGCCTTCGGCACTGCCAGCACCGGACCGATCCCCATAATCTCCGGCGGTACGCCTGCGACCGCGAACGACACAAAGCGCGCCAGCGGCTTCAACCCCAGCGCGTCAGCCTTTTCGCGGCTCATCACCACCACTGCTGCCGCGCCATCGCTCGTCTGCGACGAGTTGCCGGCAGTGACCGTGCCGTTCACCGCGAAAACCGGCTTCAACTTCGCCAGCGCCTCAGCCGATGTGTCGCGGCGCGGTCCTTCGTCGGTGTCGAAAACGGTGGCAGTGCGCTGCACTTTACCATTCTCGAACCAGACATGTTCGACTTCGACCGGCACGATCTCCTCTTTGAATCGTCCGGCATCGATGGCAGCGATCGCGCGCTGGTGCGACCGCAGCGCAAAGGCGTCCTGGTCTTCGCGGCTGACCTCGTAGCGCTTTGCCACGTTCTCGGCAGTCAACCCCATGCCAAGGTACACATCGGGGCTCATCTCGGCCATTGCCGGGTTCGGCGCGAAATGATGCCCGCCCATTGGCACGGCGCTCATACTCTCCGCGCCTCCGGCGACGATCACATCGCCCATCCCGCTCATCACCTGTTGCGCCGCCAGCGCAATCGTCTGCAACCCCGAGGCGCAGAAACGGTTGACCGTCTGCCCCGGCACGTCGTTTGGCAGACCGGCGCGCAGCAGCGCGACGCGCGCCATATTCAGGCCCTGCTCCGCTTCCGGCATAGCGCATCCCAGGATGACGTCGTCGATCTCTTTTGGGTCGAGACCGGGCGCGCGCTCGACTGCTGCCTTGATAACAGTCGCTGCCAGGTCGGTCGGATGCACACTGCGCAGCGCGCCGCGCGGCGCTTTGCCAACCGCAGTGCGAACGGCGCTGACAATCACTGCTTCCCGCATGGTTCTTTCTCCTTTAATTCCGCAATGGCTTGCCGGTTTGCAGGATGGCCATGATCCGTTCCTGCGTCTTCGGTTGCTGGATCAACTGGCTCGCCTGCTCGAACTCCAGATCGAGGAAGTACTGCTCGGTGACCCACTGCGGCTGTGACAGGTCGCCGCCGCACATCACATACGCCAGCGAGCGCGCCAGTTTCATGTCGTAGTCGCTGATGTAGCCGCCCTGGCGCATGCCGTACACCATCGCATTCACGGCAGCGATGCCGCGCCGTCCGATGGCGTACACCGGCTCGCCCTCCGGTGGAACCGGCGTGTACCCCTCGGCGACCATCAGCAGCACTTCCTTCTTCGCCTCGGCGATCAGGCGCTCGCGGTTCATCACGATCTTGTCGTCGTCCATCAGGTAGCCGAGTTGTTTTGCCTGCACAGCGCCAAGTTCGCTGACCTTCGCCATGGCAATCGTCTCGAACGCCTGTTGCAGGTAGGGGAGCGGATCGGCGCCAGGGGTTTTGACATGCGGCGACACGTGGCGCTGGACAAACTCCTTGCAACCGCCCCACGCCGGGATCAGACCGACCCCCAGTTCCACCAGACCCATGTACGTCTCAGCGGCTGCCACTCGTCGCGCTGCCGCCAGGCAGACCTCAACGCCGCCGCCGAGCACGCGGCCATACGGCGCGGCGACAATCGGCTTCGGGCAAGTGCGAAAGCGGAAGAACAGGTCCTGCGTTCCTTTGGCGAATTTCGCCGACTCCTCCGGCTTGCCGCCCATAACGCCCATCAGCACCACCCCCAGGTTTACGCCGGCGCAGAAGTCGGATGACTGATTGCCGATGACCATGCCGACCCAGCGGTCGTCCTGGAGCGTTTCGAGCGCCTTCCAGCCCATTTCGGCGATTAGCGGGTCAATGGCATTGACTTTAGCGTGGAACTCGAAGCAAAGCACGCCATCTCCCAGGTCGATGAGCGAGGCGCTGTGGTTGCGCGCGACTTCTTTGCCCTGCGCGCGCAGATCGTCGAGCGACAGCACCCCTTCCGGCGGCGTGTACTCGACATAACGCGACTCGATGGGATTCCAGACGCTGACGATCCGCCCGTTCTCGCGCTGGTAGAAGCTTTCGCCGCCTTTTGCCAGCATCTCCTCGACCCACGGCGCAATGGCGATGTCACGTTCACGCATGCGCTCGGCGGTCTTGCGCACACCGAGGGTGTCCCACACCTCGAAGGGACCGAGTTGATGGCTGAACCCCCAGCGCATGGCGCGGTCGATATCGACGATGCTGTCGGAAATCTCCGGGATGCGGCGCGCCGTGTACGCCAGCGTGCGCAGCATCGTCTCGCGGATGAAGACGCCGGCGCGGTCGGTGTCGGCGTTGTCGATCAGGAAGCGCAGGCGCTCCTGAAGGTCTTCGATCTTGCGCGCCTTGCCGACGAGGTCGAAGCGCGGCTTTTTCGGCGCTTCGTGCTCCATCGTCTGGAGGTTGAGGTGCCAGAACTCACGCCCGGATGCGCCTTTGGTTTCTTTGTAGAAACCGACGCCGGTCTTGTTGCCCAGCCATCCTTTTGCCGCCATCGCCTCGACTTCGGGCGCAATCTTGAGCGCCTCGCGCTCCTCATCGTCGGGCAGCGCTTCGTAGAGGTTGCGTTGCACGTGGAGCATCACATCAATGCCGACCAGGTCGAGCAGGCGGAAGGTGGCGGTCTTGGGTCTGCCGATCAGTTCACCGGTCAGACTATCGACTTCCTCGACCGTATAGCCATTGCGCAGCGCATACCCAACGGTCGTAGCGATGTCGTAGCTGAAGATGCGGTTGCCGATGAAGTTAGGGCGATCCTTGCACACCACCACGCCCTTACCGAGGGTCACATCGGCGAAGCGACTGATCGCCGCGACGACGGCGGGATCGGTATCGGGAGTTGGAATGACTTCGAGCAGGTAGAGATAGCGTGGCGGATTGAAGAAGTGCGTTCCCAGGAAATGGCGGCGGAACTCCTCGGAGCGCCCGGCAGCGATGGCGGCAATCGGAATGCCGGAGGTATTGGACGAGACGATGCTGCCCGGCTTGCGCACCTGTTCGATCTTCTCCATGAGGGTGCGCTTGGGTTCGAGTTGTTCGATGATCGCCTCAACGATCCAGTCGGCGTCGGCAATCAGTCCCAGGTCGTCCTCCACATTGCCGATGACAATTTTGGAAATCGACTGTGGATCGAACAGCGCCGCCGGGCGGGCGTTCTTGATGCGTTCCAGCCCGGCTTTGACGAAGTGATTGCGCACCTCCTTCGATTCGAGCGTCAGACCGCGCTTTTCCTCATCGGGTGTCAGTCCAGGCGGAACCGCATCGAGCAGCACGACCTGCAATCCGGCATTGATGCAATGTGCGGCAATGCCGCCGCCCATCGTACCGGCGCCAATGACGGCCACTTTCTTGATCTGGGTCATCGGTGACTCCTTGATGTACAGAAACAGAGAAGCGGGGACGCTTCACCGGCGCCCCCTGCTTCACCTTCGCACGACCATGCGCATCAGCGCAACTCGCGGCTGGTATAGCCGAGCAGGCGGCGCGCAACGATCAGGCGATTGATCTGACCGGTGCCCTCGTAGATGTCGTTGATACGAGCATCACGCATCCACTTCTCGACCAGCAGTTTACACGAATACCCTTCGGGACCGAGCAACTCGACCGCCTTCTGCGAGACATAGGTCGCTACCTGGCCCGCTTTGACCTTCGCCATCGACGCTTCGAGCGCATTCTCCTCGCCGGCGTCCATCTTGGTGACGGCTTTCAGCACCAGGAGCCAGCCGGCGCGATGTTGCATCTCCATATGAAGCAGGTCGCGCTCGACCGCCGTCTGCAGATGGGGAGCGATGCCATAGCGCACCTTCACCCCGCGATCCTTCAGGTACGAGACGGTGAACTCGAGCGAGGCGCGCGCAATGCCAAGCGCCGACGCCGCCACCAGCGGACGGGTGGCGTCGAACGTCTTCATCGCACCCTTGAACCCCTTGTGTTCCGTGTCGCCCTTCGCAACTTCGGGGCTGCCAAGAATATTATCATACGGAATGCGACAATCGGTGAACACAATCGCCGCCGTATCCGACGCCCGGATGCCGTGCTTGTGCTCCAGTTTCGTGACAGTCATCCCCGGCGTGCCGGCTTCGACGACGAACGGCTTCATACCGGCGCGTCCCGCCGACGGATCGACCGTCGCCCACACGACGACGAAGCCGCGCGACTCTTTGGCAGCCATCAACCCGCCAGTGACGAAGATCTTCTCGCCGTTCAGGATCCACTCCTTGCCATCTTCGGAAAGGCGCGCCGTGGTGCGGATGGCGGCAGTATCGGATCCGGCGTGCGGCTCAGTCATCGCCATCGCCGCCCATTTTGGCTCACCCTCGCCAAAGCGCTTCAGGAAGCGCTCCTTCTGCTCCGGCGTGCCGGTCGCATCGACCGCCGCGCCGCCGAGCGCGCCGCCGGGGGTGCACAGATACAACCCGGCGTCACCCCACGAGAGCGCCTCGACCACGTGCGCCAGCATCAGGTAGCCGATGCGCGGGCGCGGCTTGCCCTCCTTATCCGTCTTCTCCTTGCCATCTTCGACCGAGAATGAGCGCCCGCCGCGTTCGCGGATCGTGGGCCAGATCAGGTTGATATAGTCCCACGGGCGCTCTGTTTCGTGCTCGTCGTAATAGCGCGCAACCGGGCGCATCACCTGCTCGCCGAGCATCGTGATGAACTGCACCTGGCGCTTAATCGGGGTTGGTATCTCAAAATCGATCATGGTCGTCTCCTCACACCATCGCAAGACCAAGGAACGTGCTGAACCCGCGCCCATTGCGCAGCCAGCGCTCGACCGGATGTTCGCGAATGTAGCCGTGACCGCCAAGGATCTGCACGGCGCGGTCGGTCATCATCAGCGCCATTTCGTCGGCGTATGCTTTGGCGAGCGCCGCCTGCTGCGCGGCATTGTGCCCCTTATCGAGGTGCCACGCGGCTTCGTAGGTCATCAGGCGCGCCGCATCGACCTCGATCGCCATCTCCGCCAGCATGAAGGCAATCGCCTGGTTCTGGGCGATCGGCTTGCCGAACGCCTCGCGCTGCTTGGCGTAATCGCGCGCATACTCAAAGGCGCTGCGCGCCACGCCGACCGCCAGCGCCGCCAGCGCGACCCGCGAATAGTCCATCAGGCGGTCGATGTCGATGCCCTGTTCGCCGCCCACCCGGCACGATATCGGTACGTAAACGTCGTCCAGCCGCAGTTCATAGGTCGGCAGCGCACGGATGCCCATGAAACTTTCGCGCTCCAGCACCTCCAGCCCTTCCGTGCCGCGCTCGATAATGAACGCCTGCGTCGTCTCCCCCTCGCGGGCGTACACCAGGAACGCATGCGCATCGGCAGCGAGCGGCACGAGCGCTTTGTGCCCGGAAATCTCGTACACATTGCCTTCACGCTCGGCGACGGTGTGGAGCGCGTGCGGGTCGAAACTCCAGCGCGGCTCGATCAACGCTGCCGTGTAGTGCGCAAAGCCGCCTTCCATGAGCCGGGGAAGCCATTTTTCCTTCTGCTCTTTGGTGCCGTAGTGCAGGATGGGTATTGCAAACAGATTGGGGGTCATCAGGTAGAGCGCCATCGACAGGTCGCCGTAGCCGAGCTCTTCCGCCGCCAGCACGCCGGTCAGCGCCTGATGCGTTTCGCCGAAGCCGCCGTACTGCTCCGGAATGGCGCTCGGCAGCAGGCCAAGGTCCCACCCGCGGTTGATGATGTCGGGCGGAATGGTGCGCTTCTCGTCCGCCTCGTAGGCGGCGGGGCGCATGTGATCCGATGCGTAGCGACGCACCGTATCGATGATTAACTGCTGTTCTTCCGACGGAGTAAACGAGATCATAGCCATGTCTCCTTTGTGTCAACCGCTCAGCGCGCCGATCTGCATCAGCAGCGGCAGGCTGCCTTCAAACCGCAACTTGCCCATCATAAACGCCATCTGCCCATTCAACTCACCCGACAGCATCTGCCGGTAATCATCGGTGGTCATCCGCAGCGTGACCGAAGGTTCGGGTTGGCCGCCAAAGATGCTGACGCTCTCGAACAGGCTCTCGTCAGAGCGGGTCAGTTCCAGTTTGACCGTTCCGCGCAGATTTTTCACCACCTCGACCTTCCGCCGCAGAAAGTAGTCGATAAACGGCTCGTGCGCATCGCTTTCCGCAGCGGAGCGCCAGTTGTCGTAGGAGAGCGTCAGTTGCAGATCGGCGCCTTCGATGCCGCCATCGACGAATTCGATGGATGAACCCGCGATCTTCAACCCAAACACGCCGCCCTGATCGCCTTCACCCTCGATCGTGTACGTCACCGTCAATTCAGGCTGCGAGAGAACCTCTTCCGATGCGCCCGCAATCGCTTCCGCGAATCGCTGTGGCACAATCTGCGAAAAGTACGCTGCCGGAGTCATGTCGCTCATGGGGTGTGTGTC
Organism: Roseiflexus sp.; assembly: GCF_057785375.1. Lineage (NCBI taxonomy): Bacteria > Bacillati > Chloroflexota > Chloroflexia > Chloroflexales > Roseiflexaceae > Roseiflexus > Roseiflexus sp. Next base: position 27,860 of record NZ_JBYNRX010000060.1, on the reverse strand, counting down.
CTCCCTGTCGTGTTAGAATACCTGTTTTCGTGGCAGATTGTCATGGTTGAACCAGACGCCGACCGTTGCGATGTGACGGGTGTGGCGCAGGTGTTCTCAGGATAAGGTGCGCGATGAAGAACGCTGCGGTAAAGCAGGCGCGAACCATGTTGCGCAGACCGGCGCATGCGTCGAAGGAGCATGACTGCGCAACTCACAGGCCATCCATCACTGGCGTCATTCCTGTCCACACTGACACTATCAGACATCGTCGGGTCGGGGGTGGTCATTCCTATGACGCAATGTACCATGAGGATGTTGTGAACATGTTGCGGGAATGTTGAGAAAGGTGTGAGGGGCGAGGGGCGAGAGGGGCGAGGGGCGAGAGGGGCGAGAGGGGCGAGAGGGGCGAGAGGGGCGAGGGGCGAGAGGCGAGAGGGGTGCCCGGCGCGTCAAGCGGGCGGGCAGGCGGGCAGGCAGACTCCTCACGCCTCGCGCCTCACGCCTCGCGCCTCACGCCTCACGCCTCGCGCCTCACGCCTCACGCCTCGCGCCTCACGCCTCACGCCTCGCGCCTCACGCCTCACGCCTCGCGCCTCACGCCTCACGTCTCGCGCCTCTTGCCTCTTGCCTCACGTCTCGCGCCTCTTGCCTCTTGCCTCACGTCTCGCGCCTCTTGCCTCTTGCCTCACGTCTCGCGCCTCTTGCCTCTTGCCTCACGCCTCACTCCCCGGCAACCTCCAGGAGCAACACCTGCTCCAGCGGCGGGTCGGGGGGCAGATCAAAGATCAGCGTCAACCCGCGACCTTCGGGCAGCGGAATGGTGAACTTGAAGTCGGTCGTGGCGCCGGGGGCGAGGGTTGCGCCGCCGCTCGACCCGGTGGCATACCGTACACCGCGACTGTCGCGGAAGGTAAAAGCGCCTGGCGGGATGGTCGCCTCTCGATCGCCGAGGTTGCGCACACTGCCGCGCACGACCATCTGATCACCGTTGCGGCGCAGATCATTGACGCGCACCTCGATGCGCGGACTGGCCGCCATCGGGGTCAACGCTGGCGCGACCTGCCCGCCGGAGAGCCGTTTGTGCAGATCATCGAGCGCGCGCAGGAGATCAGGGGGCGCCTGCGGCGCTTCGATGCGCGGCAGGTCGCGCGCCAGATCGCCTGGAGCGGGCGGCTGCGCTGCAAAACGGCGCGTCAACTCCGGCATGCCAGACCTGCCGTTCATGCCGCCGATGGCGATAAGCGCCAGCGCGATCAGCACACCGAGCGCAACCATGAATAAGGGTGAGCGTTGATCATGCATGCCTCTACTATACCAGGAGTTGCCGCCCTTAACGAAACTTGACAAATCTGCTCGATATAGGTACACTCCCATCATCATAACCCAAAGGGTTGGTCTCATTGCCCTGCAGCCGACGGCAACTGCATCCTGTCGGCGTCGAGGACGCACCCTTCGCCCACAGATGCGTGTCGCGCTCAGGATCGGGCAGTTGCAGCCATCGGTGCAACGCAGCACCGCCTCTCCGTTGAGGCTCTTCGCCTGGATGCAATGCAAAGGCGTTATCGATTCATCGATGGCTGCGATAGCACAGAAAGGAGGTGGCAGGCTCGAAACTCCTGGCAGACGCCGCGCATACGCGAGGTGGTTCAACGCGGGCAGCCGCCGCGACTGGAACGTTCAGGCAGTATGTATTCCTGGTACAGATGCTCTGCGTAACAGATTCTCTTAGCTCACAAGGAGAAGCACCATGATGAAACGTGTCAGCGCATTTCTCATCTTTGCGCTGCTGGGCGCGCTGTTGGCGGCCTGTGGCGGCGCGCCGGCGGCGCCAGCTCCCACAGCCGCTCCGACGACTGCGCCTGCCGAAGCGACGCCCGCGCCGGCGCCGCCTTCCGGCGGCATGACCGGTACGATCAAGATCGCCACCCAGAGCCCGCTCTCCGGTCCGCAGGCGGCGCTTGGCGTCGGTATTCGCAATGGCGCTGAACTCGGGCTTGCGCAGCTGGGCAAGACCCTGACCGATATGGGCTTTACGGTCGAACTTGCGCCCTTCGATGACCAGGCGAAGCCAGAGGTCGGCTCGGCGAACGCCAAGAATATCATCTCCGACAACGACATCCTCTGCCTGGTCGGGCACCTGAACTCGGGCGTGGCGCTCGCCTCGCTGCCCGACTACCAGGCTGCCAGCCTGGTAATGGTCTCACCGGCCAATACCAACCCGAAGATCACCGAGAGCGGCTATCCGAACGCCTTCCGCATCGTGGGGCGCGATGATGTGCAGGGCGCGGTTGGCGAGGAGTTCGCCCGCACCGAACTGAACATCAAGAGCGTTTACATCATCCACGACAAAACCGACTATGGGCAGGGCGTGGCGGAGTTCTTCCGCCAGAACGCCGAGAAGAACGGCATCACGGTGCTGGGCTTCGAGGGTACTGAAGAGAAGTCGGTGTTCGACTCGATCCTGACCCCCATCCAGGCGGCGAACCCGGATCTGGTCTACTTCGGCGGCATTTACGACCAGGCGGCGCCGCTGTTCAAGCAGGCGCGCGACCGCGGCATCCAGGCGGCGTTCCTGGGACCGGACGGTCTCGACTCGCCGGTACTGCTCGAAGTTGCCGGCGATGCGGTGAAGGGCATGTACTACACCTCAGTCGCCGCGCCAGTTAGCCAGTTCCCCGACGCTGCCAAATTCGCTGAGGAGTATCAGTCCAAGTACAACGAGGCCGCGCCGCCATTCTCGGCGCAGGCATACGATGCGATGGGCGTCTGCGTCCAGGCGATCGCCAATGCCGCCAAGGCGGCCAATGGCAAGCCGACCCGCGCGCAGGTGCTAGAAGCCATGAAGACCCTGGGCACATTCAAAGGGATTACCGGTTCGTATGAGTTCAATGCCAAAGGCGACCCGGTGAAGGGCACCTACTTTGTGCTTCAGGTCAGCACTGAGGCGGGCGCTCCTGCGGAAGTCTGGAACAAGAACGCGGTCGTCAAGCGCCTCGAGATTGCAGCGCCGTAAGGAAGCCCTCTTTAAGCGATCGACATAACCGAATTGACCCGAAGTGTTTCTGACAAACACTTCGGGTCTTATCAAAACCAGGGGAAGAGTCACGATTCATGGCAGTTGAAGCAACGACAGGCTCGGAGCTGGTTCTTACTCGTCGCTCCTTTCGCTCGTTTATGAGCGACGTCTTTGGTCCTCTCCTTCAGGTGTTCCTGTTTGTCATCGGCAGCGCCGTCGTGCTTGGCGGCATTGTCCTTTTGCTCGCCCTGGCGCTCCGCGGCGCCCGCACCGATATCGATCTGTTGCAGGGTACGATTACGATCCTGCCGCAGGTGATCATCGATGGTCTGGTGCGCGGATTTCTCTACGCCACCATCGCGCTTGGCTATACGATGGTGTATGGCGTGCTAGAGTTCATCAATTTCGCCCACGGCGAGATCTTCATGGTGGGCGCCTTCGTGGGCGCCTTTTTCAGTGCCGCACTGGCGTCGTCGGGCATGCTGACGACCCTCAGCCCGATTCTGTTTGTCATCGCCGCCGTGTTCCTTGGTATGGCGGTCTCAGGACTCCTGGCAATGTCGATTGAACGGGTCGCCTACCGTCCCTTGCGCGGCGCGCCGCGTCTGGTGCCGCTGATCTCGGCGATTGGCGTTTCGCTGGTGTTGCAGGACGTGATGCGCATGATTGCGGTCAATACCGGTCTGGGCTTCAATGCGCAGTTCCGCACGCCGGACCTCGGGCAGCCGCTGGTGCTGGCGCAAATGCCGATTGCCGACGATCGCACCATACCGGTCAGTATCGATAGCCGCTCGCTGATCTTTATCGTGGTGGCGATCATCATGTTGATCGGGCTGAATTATCTGGTCAATATCACCAAACTCGGCAAGGCGATTCGCGCAGTGGCGCAGGACCGACCGGCAGCCAGTCTGATGGGGATCGACGTGAATCGCGTGATTGCCGTTACCTTTCTGATCGGCGGCGCGCTCGGCGGCGCGGCCGGCATCCTGTTCGGCATGCGCGTTGGTTCGATCAACCCCTACGTCGGGTTTCTGCCCGGTCTCAAAGCCTTTACTGCTGCGGTGCTCGGCGGCATCGGCAATATCACCGGCGCAATGGTCGGCGGGATTGTGCTTGGCTTCCTGGAAGCGTTCGTCGCTTCGTACCTCTCGCTCTTTACCCGCGGGCAATTCTCAGGAGCGAGTTATGCCGACATTGTGGCGTTCAGCATTCTCATCCTGATCCTGATCTTCCGGCCTTCCGGCTTGCTGGGCGAAGTGGTGACGCAAAAGGTGTGATCGTATGACAGCAGACAATCGGCAGGTTGGTCAATCGGCGTCGCTCTGGGGGCAACTCCGCGCTATGGCGGGGCGCGGTCCTGCGCCGTATGTGCTGACTCTGGCGTATGCCGCCATTGTGTCGGCGTTGCTGCTCCTCAACCCGACAACCGGACTCGGCGCCGACATGGTCGTTGTGCTCTTCCTGCTGCTGATGTTCGTGATCTACCGCGCGCCGACCATGCTGGCGTTCAAGCTGACGCTTGGCACCATCCTGCTGGCGGTTGTGATGCCGATCTTTGGCGTGCTCAACCCGTTCTACATCGATGTGGTCACCAAGGCGGGCATGTTTGCCGCGCTGGCGCTCGGGCTGAATGTGGTGGTCGGGTTTGCCGGTCTGCTCGATCTGGGGTACGTGGCGTTCTTTGCGGTTGGCGCGTATCTGTGGGGCATCTTCAGTACGCCGCAGATTTCCAATATCGTGCCGGGTATGGAACCGCTGCATGGGTCGTGGTTCTGGCTCTTCCTGGCGATCGGGCTGGCGGTCGGCGCTTTTTTCGGTGTGCTCCTCGGTCTGCCGGTGCTGCGGCTGCGCGGCGACTACCTGGCGATCGTCACCCTCGGTCTCGGTGAGGTGATCCGCGTGCTGGCGACGAACCTCGACCGGCCGATCAATATCACGAACGGTGCACAGGGCATCAAAGATGTGGGGCGGCCGCCGTTGTTCATCGAGCCGTTGTTTCAGTCGCTGGGGATTACGGTTTCGCGGTTGCAGGAGTACCAACTCTATTTCTATTTCCTGGTGCTGCTGGTGCTCGCGCTTACGGTGTTCGTCGTTCATCGGCTGAACGACTCGCGCATCGGGCGGGCGTGGACGGCCATTCGTGAGGATGAAACCGCCGCAATTGCAATGGGTATTCCGCTGGTGCGGATGAAACTGCTGGCGTTCGCCGTTGGTGCGTCGTTTGCGGGCACGATGGGGGTGATCTTCAGCGCGTTGCAGACGTTCATCAATCCGCCGACCTTCGATCTGCTGCGGTCGATCGGCATTCTATCGATGGTCATTCTCGGCGGGATGGGGAGCATCCCCGGCACGATGCTCGGCGCGGTGATTGTCACGCTGCTTGACCTGCAACTGTTGCCGCGCATCGCCAGTGAACTGGCGGCGCTCCAGCGGCGCGGCGTGCCGATCCCGTCGTGGTTCGACCCGGCGCAGTATCAGCGCCTGCTCTTCGGGTTGCTGCTCGTGATCATGATGATTTTCCGGCCCGAAGGCCTGCTGCCGGAGGATCGTCGCCGCCAGGAGTTGCACCACGACGAGCCCGAGCCGGCGCCCGAGTCGAAGAAGGTGTCCCAGGTCGCAGAGTCCGCACAAAGCGCTGAAGGGTGAGAGGGTTTGTTGTGGCGCTTCTGGAAGCAAAAAACGTGACCAAGCAGTTTGGCGGCCTCACGGCAGTGAACGATGTATCGCTCACGATTGAGGCGGGCAGCATCGTCAGCGTGATCGGTCCCAACGGCGCCGGGAAGACGACGTTTTTCAACGTGCTGACCGGCATCTATAAGCCGACGAATGGGACGATCGTCTTCGATGGCAAGGATATCACGGGGTTGCGTCCCGACCAGATTACGGCGCTGGGCATCTGCCGGACGTTCCAGAACATTCGTCTGTTCAATGCGATGACTGTGCTCGAGAATGTGCTGGTGGGCATGCATACGCGTCTGAATGCCGGTTTGTGGCAGATTCTCTTTGGCACTCCTGCCGTTCGCGCCGAAGAGCGAGCGTCGCTCAACCGTGCACGCGAGTTGCTCAAGTTCGTCAATCTCGATCATCAGCGTAATCAACTGGCGCGCAATCTTCCTTACGGCGATCAGCGTCGCCTGGAGATTGCACGGGCGCTGGCATCGTCGCCGAAACTGATCCTGCTCGATGAGCCGACAGCCGGCATGAACCCGCAGGAGACCGCCGAGGCGACGGAATTGATCCGGCGGCTGCGCGATGAATTGGGTATCACCGTCGTTTTGATCGAACACGATATGCGGGTGGTGATGACGATTTCAGAGCGGATCACCGTGCTCGACTATGGCACCAAGATTGCTGAAGGACTTCCCGACGAGATCCGCTCCAACCCGCGCGTGATCGAAGCCTACCTGGGCAAGGGCGCCGCCGCCCATGGGGTGGAACAGGTGGGAGGTTGATGGTGAATGTGGAAAGGTGAAAGGGGGAGGGTTGAAGGTCGCAGGTGGAGGCTGGTCGCGCCCGCATGCCGGCAAGACGCCTGCGCTCCCGGGGAGCAGGAGGGAGGGCTGGTCGCCGGCAAATTGTGGGGATTGAAGGCGCTGAGGATAAGCAGGCGCTCGAACCCCTCACCCATCGTTCTCAGTTCTTGGTTCTCAGTTCTTGGTTCTCTATGCCACTTCTCGAACTCAAAAACGTCCATACCTACTACGGCAGCATCCACGCCCTGAAAGGGATCTCACTCTCGGTGGAAGAGGGTGAGATTGTCACATTGATCGGCTCGAACGGCGCCGGCAAGAGCACAACCTTGCGCACGATTTCGGGGCTGCTGAAACCCAGGCAGGGCGAGGTGCTGTTCAGAGGCGAACGGATTGATCACCTGCCGCCGCACAAGATCGTCGAGATGGGCGTCATTCAGTCGCCGGAAGGGCGCCGTATCTTTCCACGCCTGACGGTGCGCGAGAACCTGGAAGTCGGCGCGTTTCTCCGCAACGACAAAGCTGAAATTGCTAGAGATATGGAGCGGGTATTTCACCTGTTCCCGCGTCTGTATGAGCGTCTTAACCAGCGCGGCGGCACCCTTTCCGGCGGTGAACAGCAGATGCTGGCGATCGGACGGGCATTGATGGGTCGTCCACGGGTGCTCCTCCTCGATGAGCCGTCGATGGGTCTCGCGCCGGTGCTGGTCGAGCAGATTTTCAGCATCATTGGCGACATCAACGCCCAGGGAACGACGATCCTGCTTGTGGAGCAGAACGCGCTCATGGCGCTGGCAATCGCCCATCGCGGCTATGTGCTGCAAACGGGGGAGATCGTTCTGGCAGATACCGCAAACGCGCTGCGTGAGAATAAACTTGTCCAGCATGCGTACCTCGGCATAGGGTAGGGCGCAGCAGACCTGCCTCCAACAGCGCTGTTGCTCGTGAAATGATGCGTGTATGAGGTTGCGCCTGCTTTTTGCAACGGTGGGGCTGGCGCTTGCTGGTTCGTTGGCGGTCATGTTCGCCCTGATCAGCGGAACGAACATATCTGGAGCGCGCGACGAACAGATGCGCGCTGAGCAGATATGGTACGCGCAGCCTCGCAATCACTACCGGATCGTCATTCGGCAGCGGACGCGCACCGGCGTCTGCGAACAGGATCTCGAAATCCGCGACGACCGCGTGCAGATGGTGCACCTCAATCAGTGTGCGCAACCTCCGATCTGGACAGTGCCCCGCCTCTTCAGTTGGGTGAAGCAGCTTGGCCAACCTGCTGGCCTCTGTTACCCTTCGTCCCTTCAGTGCACCTGTCGTGTTTCCACGCACCTGCAGGTTCTGTTCGATCCACAATCGGGATATCCCAAACAGGTTCGCTACGAATGGGGATTGCGCCCAAACTGGGAAAACCTGCACTACTGGCAATCGCTCGTGTTCGATAGCAATGGGATTGACTGCGCCCGGCGTGCGCGGGGTGGCGGCGCCGTCGAGTTGACCGTCGTCTCGTTGACGCTTCTTCCCTGAACTGCAAAACGCGGCTTATTCCAGAATCTCCCGCGGCACCCGCGGCAGTATCGTCGCCACCACGTCGTAACTGATCGTCCCCAGCCACCCGGCAACCTCGTCAGCCGTGATCCGCTCATCGCCCTGTGCGCCAATCAGCGTGACGAGGTCGCCGCGCTGGACGCCAGGAATGTTGGTGACATCGATCATCGCATAGTCCATACAGATTCGCCCGACGATTGGTGCACGCTGGCCGCGCACCAGCACCGCGCGCCACGCCGGCGCCCGCCGTAGACCATCGGCGTATCCTACCGGGATCGTTGCAATGCGGGAGGCGTGCCGGGTCACGAATGTTCCGCCATACGACACCGGCGTTCCAGGTGGAAGGTCACGCACCTGCGCCACTTCGGCATGGAACGAAAGCGCCGGTCGCAGCGCCGGCGGCAGCGGCGTCGATGGTGAAGGCGCGAGACCGTAGCAGGCAATACCAGGGCGCACCATGTCGAATCGCGCTGCCGGCAGACGCAACAGTGCTGCGCTGTTGGCGGCATGGACGAGTGGCGGGCGCAAGCCAGCGGATGTGATTGTTTCCAGTGCTGCGCAAAAGCGGTTGAGTTGCGCTTCTGCGGCGCTCAGGTCGGCGGCGTCGGCATCGGCAAAATGGGTGTACAATCCCTCGACGCGCACACCCGGCATAGCGGCAAGCGTCTGCAAAAACGGTCCCAACTCCTCAACGCTCAGTCCGGTACGCGCCATGCCGGTATCCACCTCGATGTGCACAGTGATGTTCAACCCGGTCTCTGTCGCTGCGGCGCATGCGCGGGCAGTATCCGGATCAAAGACAGTAATGGCGACACCCAGTCGTGCCGCGTGCGCCACCTGCCATGGCGGGGTGTAGCCGAGCACCAGAATGGGCGCGCCGATCCCGGCTTCCCGCAGGGTTCGCGCCTCGCCGAGCGTCGCCACTGCCAGCGTTGTTGCGCCGCCAGCCAGCGCAGCGCGCGCGGCGCGCACCGCACCGTGACCGTAGGCGTCCGCCTTGAGCACCGCCATGAGTGGCACACCGGCAATCGCGCGCAGTGCGCGCACATTGTCGCGGATCGCGTCCAGATCGATCCGCACCCACGTCGGGCGGTCGGGATCGGCGATGCGCGTCGCACGCCATCCGGCATCCTGACGAACCAGCGCCTGCGCAACGTTCACCGACGGAGCGACCAGTGCTGCAACCAGGCGTTCCAGGCGTGCAGCAGCGCCGCCGCACACCAGGATCAGATCGCCTGCGCCAAGGTCCGAGGGAATGGCGTCGAGCGCCGCCGTGATCGTGTGAACGACTGTCACCGGCAGATCGGGGCGCAGCCGTTGCACTGCGCGGATTACCGGCGTTCCGGCATCGCCTTTCCAGACCAACACATCGGCGACCTGCGCTGCGAGTCTGCCGATAGCCGCGTACATGTCGCCCCCTGCGTCAGGATCGTCACTGTCGGCAGGGAGGTCTCCCAGCACTGCAATCCGGCGTTGTGCCGGGAGCGCTGCCAGGGTGCGCAGCGCTGCCAGCATCGCCGCCGGTTCAGCGCCGATGGTATCGTCAAGGAGCAGTGCGCCGTTGCGCACCGGGTGCGGACGCAGACGACCCGCAGGCGGCTCGACGTGCGTCAGCCGTGCAGCGGCTCGCTCCAGGCTCATCCCGCACGCCAGCCCTGCGCCTACTGCCGCCAGCGCCGCGCCGACTGCCGGTTCGCCGATCAGCGGAATGACGGTATCGACCGACGCGCCGCGATACAACAGGCGTATGTGGGCGCCGTCGAGACCATACCGGCGCACCTCCGCACGCAGATCGCACCCGGCGCCGGTTCCGAATGTCAGCACCTGAGCGTGGGTCATCGCGCGCAGCGCCGCCACCGCCGGATCGTCGCCATTGAGCACAACCCATCCGTCGTCGGGCAACGCTGCAGCCAGCGTCCCAAACTCGCGCACCAGCCCGGCCACCGAGCCAAATGCCGACAGACGCATTGGGCTGGCGGATGTCATCACCGCCACATGCGGCGGAAACAGCGCCGTCAGGCGCTGGAGTTCGCCGGGATACGCCGTCCCATATTCCAGCACAGCGAAGCAGTGATTATCCCGAAGACGCGCAAGCGACACCGGTAGCCCAATCAACGAATTGAAACCGCGGCGGCTGCGGAATGTCGGTGCAATGCCCGCCAGAACCGCAGCAATGGCGCGGGTTGCCGATGTTTTGCCGACGCTGCCGGTCACACCGACGACCAGCGGCGCAACCTGGCGCAACCGGGCGGATGCCCAGCGTGCTGCGAGCAGCGCCGGGTCATCGGCGATAATCACCGTAGTTGTGGCGCTTACCGTCGGCGGGGTTTCACAGACGACGCCAGCAGCGCCGGAAGCCAGCGCATCGGCGATATACGCATGACCATCGTTGCGTGGGGTGCGAAGCGCAAGGAACAATTCCCCCGCACCCGTCAGCCGCGAGTCATACGAAAAACCGGTGAAACGGCGCGCAACCGGGGGCGCTGCCAGCCGCCCGCCAGCCGCCAGGAGGTCGTCGAGGTCGATCATCCCATTCTCCCGTCGCAACATACCAGACCAGCATAATGTACCACTTTGTGATCACACGGAGGCGCGAAGGCGCAAAGGTGAATGGTTCCTGGTTCTCATCGAGCGATTAACCCAACCCGGATAATCTCACACGAACGTGCGGTCAGTCAGACAAGATGTTCGCGCGCCCGGTTCGCACGGCGTACCGATCCACAACGCCCTGGCATCAGCAGCCCCGGCGGGGCTTGCACGTGCGGTGAGCGCAGTCGAACTGCGTCCTCAGCGAGGGCTTTCGCCCGCAGCGCCCCGGCAGTATGGCACGAATGACCGCGCATTGGTATCAGTTCTCGGTTCTCACACGAACGTGCGGTCAGTCAGACCAGATGTTCGCGCGCCCGGTTCGCACGGTGTACCGATCCACAACGCCCTGGCATCAGCAGCCCCAGCGGGGCTTGCACGTGCGGTGAGCGCAGTCGAACTGCCTGCAGTGAGCATGGTCGAACTGCGTCCTCAGCGAGGGCTTTCGCCCGCAGCGCCCCGGCAGTATGGCACGAATGACCGCGCATTGGTATCAGTTCTCGGTTCTCAGTTCTCGGTTCTCAGTTCTCAGTTCTCAGTTCTCGGTTCTCGTCACCCCTAACCCCAACCCATCGAGTATACTTATGATCTCTGCATATGTACGCTCAGCAGCGAGGCACAGCACACCCATGACCACACCCACAACCATTCGTTCCCTGACTGTAACACCACTCGACATTCCGCTCCACGAACCCTTTGGTATTGCTGGCGGCGTACAGGACATAGCGTGCAACCTGCTGGTCACCATCGAACTGGCCGATGGAACGCGCGGCTACGGCGAAGCAGCGCCATTTCCGGCATTCAACGGTGAAACGCAGGAGACGGCGCGTGCGGCCATCCTGGCGGGGCAATCGATGATCGAAGGCGCCGACGTGCGCGAATGGCGTCGGATTGCGCTGGCGCTTCCTGCCATTGCCGGCATGACCGGCTCGGCGCGTTGCGCCATTGAAACGGCGCTCATTGATGCATTGACGCGCCGCGCGCGCCTGCCGCTCTGGGCATTTTTCGGCGGCGTGGCAACTACCCTGGAAACCGATGTGACCGTTACCACCGGCAGTGTGGCGGCGGCGGCGCGCGCGGCGCAGGCGATTGCCGCGCGGGGCGTCACAACGATCAAGATCAAGATCGGTTCCGGCGACCCGGAAACAACGACGATCCGCACAATGGAACACGACCTGGCGCGGATCGTTGCGGTCAGGGATGTGGCGCCGGAGGCGCGCCTCATCCTCGATGGCAATTGCGGCTATACCGCCGATGATGCGCTCAGGCTGCTCGACATGCTGAGCGTTCACGGCATCGTTCCGGTGTTGTTCGAGCAACCGGTTGCAAAAGATGACGAAGCCGGACTACATCGCCTGACCGCCGCGCGGCGTGTGCCGGTCGCCGCCGACGAAAGCGCCGCGAGCGCCGTGGATGTTGCGCGGCTGGCACAGACCGGCGCAGTCGATGTAATCAACATCAAATTGATGAAATGCGGCATCATAGAAGCGCTCGATATTGTCGCCGTCGCGCGTGTTGCCGGTCTGCGTCTGATGATCGGCGGCATGGTCGAGTCGTTCCTGACAATGACCGTCTCCGCCTGTTTTGCTGCCGGTCAGGGCGGCTTCTCCTTTGTGGACCTGGATACGCCCCTCTTCCTGGCGGAAAACCCGTTCGACGGCGGCATGGTCTATCGCGGCGGCGGCATTGATCTGTCATCGATCCATGCCGGACATGGTGTTACGCCACGGTGAGACGAGCAGCACGCGGAACGTTGCAGGCGGGAAGGGAGCATGCGGGAAGCGTACAGGTGTAGCGTTTTTGTCAAGCCCTTCGACTCAATCGCCTGCTTGAGGGCATTCGGACGCCGGTGCGGGCGCGGTTCGGCAGGCTCAGCGCAGGGGGCGCCGCCTCGCCCCAACGCCTGCTTCTTCCCTTGTGGGAGAAGGGGGTTGGGGCGATGCGGGGAAAACGGGCGTCGGGACGACGAAAACGCGCTGCACATCTGGAAAATCCACCCTTGTGGGCAGGCGAGAAGGCGGAAGCGTTCGGCGCTGCGTGAACTATTGCCAGCAAGAAAGATGGAGTGGGAAAGGTGTGTAGAGTGCAAGAGAAAGTGAATCCTACCCCCTACCCCCTCATCCCTCATCCCTACCCCCTCGTTTAGTTATTCCATCCAAACTATTTCCGCCGATCTTCGTACCGAGTCGCCCTACCGCAAACGCCTCCCAATACCTATAATCGGAGCATTGAACATTTCTAGTGCATGTCATGCAATGGTGCAGCGCGGATGACCTCGACCGTTATCTGCGTTGTACGTTGTTAACAGCATGGAGCACATCATTTCAGGAGGAAGACCCCATGGGAATGACACCAAAAGATGTCCTGGCGATGATCAAGGAGCATAACATCAAAATGGTGGATGTCCGCTTCATTGACATCCCGGGCACGTGGCAGCACTTTTCACTGCCCGCCAGCGCACTGACAGAAGATGATTTTGTGAAAGGCATTGGCTTCGACGGATCGTCGATCCGTGGCTTTCAGGCAATCAACGAGAGTGACATGCTTGTTGTTCCTGACCCGGATACGGCATTTATCGACCCGATGCTGAAAATCCCAACGCTGGCGTTGATCTGTGATATTCGCGACCCTATCACCGGCGAAAATTATACGCGCGATCCGCGTTTCATCGCCAAGAAAGCGGAAGAGTATCTGCGCAGCACCGGCATCGCCGACACCGCCTATTTCGGTCCGGAAGCCGAGTTTTTCCTGTTCAACGATGTGCGTTTCGATCAGGGCAGCCACTTTGGCTATTACTTCCTCGATAGCGACGAAGGCATCTGGAACAGCGGCGCCGATCGGCACGGCAAGAACCTGGCGTACCGTCCGCGCTACAAAGAGGGCTATTTCCCCTGCCCGCCGCTCGATACGTTGCAGGATGTCCGTTCGCAGATCACGCTCAACATGATGGCGGCAGGTATCGAAGTCGAGGTGCATCACCATGAAGTCGCCACTGCCGGTCAGTGCGAAATCGACATGCGGTTCGACTCGCTGCTGCGTATGGCGGACAAACTCATCAAATACAAGTATATCGTCAAGAACACCGCGCGCGAGTTCGGCCTGACCGCTACGTTCATGCCCAAGCCGCTCTTTGGCGATAACGGCAGCGGTATGCACTGCCATCAAAGCCTCTGGAAGGAAGGGCAGCCGCTCTTCTATGATCCAAAGGGATATGCGCTCCTTTCGGACACGGCGCGCTGGTACATTGGCGGTATTCTGACCCATGCCCCGGCGCTGCTGGCAATCTGCGCGCCGACGACGAACTCCTACCGCCGCCTGGTGCCGGGGTTCGAGGCGCCGATCAACCTGGTCTACTCGCAGCGGAACCGGTCGGCGGCGGTTCGTATTCCAACCTATTCGGACTCGCCCAAAGCGCGGCGCATTGAGTTCCGTGCGCCCGATCCAACCTGCAACCCATATCTGGCGTTCGCCGCGATGCTGATGGCAGGCGTCGACGGCATCAAGAACCGAATCGAGCCGCCGCCGCCGCTGGATGTCGATATCTACGAATTGACGGCGGAGGAGAAGGCGCATATTCGCGGAACCCCCGGCTCACTGGCGGAGTCGCTCGATGCGCTCGAAGCCGACCATACGTTCCTGCTCGAAGGCGGTGTGTTTACGCCTGATGTGATCGAAACCTACCTGGATTACAAGCGCTCGCGCGAGTTGATCCAGGTGGCGATTCGACCACACCCCTACGAGTTCTTCATGTATTTCGACGCATAAGCCTCCTGCTGTTCGTTCGCTCTCAATCACGCTGGTAGGGATGTTGCATGGCAATGTCCTTACCGGCGTGTATGTTCATTCTATACGAGGTTTGTGATCAGATATAATCTCACATATAAGCATGAATTGTGTAAAATAAACAAAAACGAAACCGGATATTTCATACGAACTGGACGTAGCCTGAGCGCTGTTTCTGTCGTACTCTTCAGCATATCGTAAGCCCACGAGCCTAATCCGGTGCAACGAAGCAGCATCCTGCGCCCGCGCGCGTCGCAGGATTATTTTGCATTCTGCATTGGTCAGGACGTATAAAGCCTCATCTACACAGGAGAAAGGTCAGGTATGGTCAGGCGACGAACAAAACTCATGCTCGGCATCGGCGCGCTTGCCGGTCTGTTGATCGGCACCACCGGCACCTCCTTCGCCCAGGAGATTGACCCCGCTATCGCGGAAATGGGCGTGGTCACCGACACCATGTGGTTGCTTATTGCGGCGTTCCTGGTGTTCTTTATGCAGGCGGGCTTCGCGCTGGTCGAAGCGGGGTCCACGCGGTCCAAGAACATGATCAACATCATGTTCAAAAACTTTATGGACTTTTGTGTTGGCGCGCTGGCGTTCTGGATGGTGGGCTGGGGGATCGCATACGGCGCCAGCGTCGGCGGTTTCTTTGGTTCTGATCAGTTCTTCCTGGGTGATGTGCGCGAAGCGGGGAGCGTGCCGACGCTCGCCGTCTGGCTGTTCCAGGTCGTGTTCGCCGGAACGGCAGCGACAATCGTCTCCGGCGCGATGGCTGAACGCACGAAGTTCAGCGCTTATCTGATCTACAGCGTCGTGATCTCGGTGCTCATCTATCCGGTCGTTGTTCACTGGGTGTGGAGCGGCGCCGGCTGGCTCAATGACTATGACCCGACAACCACTGGCGACTGGGGCTTCACCGATTTCGCCGGTTCGACGGTGGTTCACAGTGTTGGCGGTTGGGCGGCGTTGATGGGCGCCTGGCTCCTGGGTCCGCGCATGGGGCGCTACGGTCCCGATGGCACGCCGCGTGAGATTCCCGGTCACAGCGCAGCGCTTGCCGGTCTCGGCGTTTTCATCCTCTGGCTCGGCTGGTATGGCTTCAACCCTGGCAGCCAACTGGCGTTCAAGTCACAGGGCGATGCCGACGCAATTGCGCTGGTTGCGGTGACCACCACGCTGGCTGCTGCGGCTGGCGCTGTGGGCGCGATGATTACCAGTTGGGTTAAGAGCGGCAAGCCGGAACTCGGCGCAACGCTCAACGGTGTGCTCTCCGGCTTGGTGGCGATTACAGCAGGGTGCGCCTATATGCGTCCGCTCGATGCGGTCATCGTCGGTCTGGTCGCCGGTCCGCTCTACGTCATCTCGATGAAGTGGATGGAGTCGCTCAAGATCGATGACCCGGTCGGCGCGGTGCCGGTTCACCTTGTGAATGGCGTCTGGGGGACGCTGGCGGTCGGGCTGTTTGCGACGATCGAAGGCAACACCGGGACAGTCGGTCTGTTTGCTGGCGGCGGCCCTCAGTTGCTCATCGCCCAGTTCGTCGGCGTGCTGGCGATTGGCGCCTGGTGTGCGTTGACCAGCTTCCTGCTCTTCTTCATCCTCAAGCGCACGATGGGTCTGCGCGTGTCGCCCGAAGAGGAGGATCTTGGCCTCGACATCGGCGAGCATGGGACGGTCGCTTACCCGGATATCCACAAGATGCCAGAGCCGGAGACGGTTCGCGCGATCACCGGCAAGCCGCTCTCCAGCACGGCGGAGTGAGCGGGCGACCCCAGGTGACCGTCACCACGCGCGGCTGCCCGGGAGTGTCCGCCCTTCTCCCTGGGTGCGGGCATATCGCGGGTGGTCGCTCCAACACGGCGCGGTGACGGTCACCTTTAACGGCTTGACAAATCGCCTCTGAGCCGTTATAGTAACCCTTAACCTGATTTTGCGGATTGCAACGACGCCCGCAGCCTGCTCGATTGGAGAGTGTGTGCTGTGGGCGTTTGGTGTATCAGACGCAGCAACGCCCCCGCTGTTGCTGTTGCTCGCTGGCGCATACATATCACCTGATCGCAGTACGCTTCTCGAAGCGGCAAAATCGCGCATTATTCAGGCCATCCCGTCAGACTCAGCATCTGCGAACGGCAGTGTCGCTCCCCCAAGATCGTGGAGCGCTGGTTTTGTGTACGCCATGTCAGGGAGCAAGGTGACAGACACGATGGATCAACAGACAAAAACAGAGGTGCGCGGCCTGTACGATCCGCGCTTCGAACACGACGCCTGTGGCATTGGGTTCGTTGCCCGCCTGAGCGGTGAACCGGGTCGTGCGATCCTGACGTATGCGCTGACGGCTGTCGGTCGAATGGCGCACCGCGGCGGCGTGGCGGCTGATGGAAAGAGCGGTGATGGCGCTGGCGTCCTGACGCAGATCCCGCGCGCGTTTTTTGCCCGCGAACTGGCAATGCGCGGCATTCGCTACCCGGTTGAGGACCTTGCCGTTGGCATGTTTTTCCTGCCGCAGCACGAAGGGCATCGCAATACAGCGCGCGGCGTGGTGGAACAGATCCTTGCCCACTATGGCATGGCACTGCTGGCGTGGCGTTCGGTTCCGATTTCGCTCGATGCGCTCGGCGACAGTGCGCGTGAGTCGTGCCCGGTGATCGAGCAGGCGTTGATTGCCCGTCCGCCGCATAACCATACGGCGCCGAATGCTTATGAACGCGCGCTCTACCTGGCTCGCCGCACCATCGAAGCCGAAGCGCGCGCCCATCGCCTGGAGGGGTTCTCTATTCCTTCCCTCTCAAGCCGGACGCTGGTCTACAAAGGGTTGCTGGTGGCGCCTGCATTGCCCGAGTTCTATGACGACCTGCGCGATCCGCTGTACGAAACGGCGATTGCACTGTATCATCAGCGCTACTCAACCAACACCTTCCCTACCTGGGAACGCGCCCAGCCGTTCCGCATGCTGTCGCACAACGGTGAAATCAATACCCTGCGCGGCAACATCACCTGGATGCAGGCGCGCGAGGCGGAGTGGCGTCGCGCCGCCGCGTCAGCCCAACAGATGACGCTGATCGAAGCATCCATCGATGGCGACCCGCTAGCGATGGCGCTCAGCGCCGCCGCAATCGGTCCGATTGTCGATACGAGCGGCAGTGACTCGGCAATGCTCGATAATGTGCTCGAACTGCTGGTCATGGGCGGGCGCGATATTCGCCATAGCCTGACGATGCTCGTTCCTGAAGCCTGGGAACGGGTGCACGATATGGCACCGCCCCGCCGCGCCTTCTACCAGTATCACGCCGGTATGATGGAACCATGGGATGGGCCGGCGGCGCTGGCGTTCTGCGACGGTCAGGTGGTCGGTCTGGCGCTCGACCGCAATGGGTTGCGCCCGGCGCGCTACCTGCTCACCGACGATGGCCTGGTGATCTGCGGCTCCGAAGTAGGCGCGGTGTCGATCGATGAGTCGCGGATTGTGCGTAAGGGCAAGGTGGGTCCCGGGCAGATGATCGCCGCCGACCTCTGCACCGGTCGCTTTGAGGAGAACGACGATATCCGCAGTCGGCTCGCGGCCCGGCAACCGTATGCCGAATGGCTCAAGCGCCATATGCGCGTGCTGGCGCCTGCCGGTGCGCCGCGCGTCAGTGAACCGGACGAGCCGGAAAGCCGCGCCTCGCGTGAGAGCAAGTCGGCGCTGCTTGGCGAATTGCAGCGCGCTTTCGGCTATACCGCCGAAGAACTTGCGGTTGTGCTCAAGCCGATGCTGCGCGATGGGTTGGAACCGGTCGGATCGATGGGGGACGATACGCCGACTGCTGTTCTCGCCGACCGACCGCGCCCGCTGTACAACTACTTCAAGCAGCGCTTCGCCGAGGTGACCAACCCGCCAATCGACCCGATCCGCGAAGAACTGGTGATGTCCCTATCGTTCAGCCTCGGCCGGCGCGGCAATCTGTTGCTCGAAACGCCAGAACATGCGCACCTGCTGCGCCTCGCCAGCCCAGTGCTGAACAATGAACACCTGGCGATGCTGCGCGATATCAGCGACCCGGCATTCGCCACGGCAACGCTGGATGCGACCTTCGTGGCTGATGATGGCGTCCACGGCTTGCTCGCGGCGCTCGACCGCCTGTGCCGTGAGGCGGAAGATGCGATTGCCGCCGATAAGGTCATTCTGATCATCAGCGACCGCGGCGTCGATGAACAGCGCGCGCCAATCCCGGCGCTTCTGGCGCTCGGTGCGGTGCACCAGCATCTCATCCGCACGGGCTTGCGCACGTCGGTGAGCCTGGTCGTCGAAAGCGGCGAACCGCGCGAGGTCCACCACCTGGCGTGTCTCGTCGGCATGGGCGCCGAGGCGGTCAATCCATACCTGGCGCTTGCGACGGTGCGTGCGCTCGCCATCGAACGCGATGAGGTGCGCGGCAAGGCTTCCGAAACGCCCGACCGCCGCGCCGCCGGTGAACTCGCAGATGAAGCCGAGCAGAACTACATCCACGCGCTCGAAAAAGGGCTGCTCAAAGTGATGTCCAAGATGGGCATCTCGACGGTGGACAGTTACTGTGGCGCGCAGATCTTCGAGACGGTCGGGTTGGCGGACGAAGTCATCGAGCGCTGTTTTGCGGGTGTGCCTGCGCACCTTGGCGGGCATGGCTTCCGCAAACTGGCTGCCGATGTGCTCGAACATCACGAGGCGGCGTTCTCCAATCGCCTGCCTGCGCTCGCCGGGCGCTCGTCGCTGCCGCATCCCGGCTACTACAAGTTCAAAAAGGATGGCGAATACCACGCCTTTTCGCCAGCGGTCGTCCACGCGCTGCAACGCGCCGCCAACGGCGGCAGCTACGCCGATTATCTGGCGTACAGCAAACTCGTGCACGACCGTCCGCCCGCCGAACTGCGCGACCTGCTCGAGATTATTCCGCTCGAAGAGCGGAGCGCCGGATCGGTGCAACCGATCCCGGTCGATGATGTCGAACCGATCGAGGCGATTGCGCGCCGCTTCTCAACAGCTGCGATGTCGCATGGCTCAACCAGCCTCGAAGCGCATGAAACGCTGGCAGTTGCGATGAATCGCCTCGGCGGCATGAGCAACTGCGGCGAAGGCGGTGAGGACCCGGAGCGCTACCACGACGAACGCAACAGCACCATCAAACAGGTCGCGTCCGGTCGCTTCGGTGTGACCCCGGCGTATCTGGCGTCGGCGCTGGAGTTGCAGATCAAGATGGCGCAGGGGTCCAAGCCCGGTGAAGGGGGCCAGATTCCGGGCATCAAGGTGTCGGAAGAGATCGCGCGCATCCGCCATACGACGCCTGGCGTGACGCTGATCTCGCCGCCGCCGCATCACGACATCTACAGCATCGAGGACCTGGCGCAACTGATCTATGATCTGAAGCAGGTCAATCCGCGCGCGGCGGTATCGGTCAAACTGGTCGCCGAGGCGGGGGTGGGCACGATTGCCGCCGGGGTTGCCAAGGGCGGCGCGGATGTCATTCACATTTCCGGGCATTCAGGCGGCACCGGCGCATCACCGCTGTCGTCGATCAAGAATGCCGGCGTCAACTGGGAGATCGGGCTTGCCGAAACACAGCAAACGCTTGTGCTCAACGGGTTGCGCGGGCGGGTGCGGTTGCGCGTCGATGGCGGGTTCAAAACCGGGCGTGACGTGGTGCTGGCGGCGTTGCTCGGCGCCGACGAGTTCTCGTTCGGCACGGCGGCGCTCATCGCCGAGGGATGTGTTATGGCGCGCACCTGCCATACGAACAATTGCCCGGTCGGTGTTGCCACGCAGCGCTCTGATCTGCGCGCCAAGTTCCCTGGCAAGCCGGAGGATGTGGTCAATTTCTTCTGCCACGTAGCGCGGGAGGTGCGCGACATCCTTGCGTCGCTCGGTGCGCGTTCACTCGACGAGATTATCGGGCGCACCGATCTGCTCCGCCAGGTTACGCGCGGTCATCCTGGCGCGGATGCGACCAACCTGGCGCCGCTGCTGGCGCGCTTCGACCGGCCCGGTGATCCGATCCGCAACGTGCAGCCGTGGAATGGATTAATCGAAGTTGGCGCACTGAACCGGCGGTTGCTCGACGATGCGTCGCGCGCGCTGGATCATCAGTTGTACGTTGAACTGCACTACCCGATCACGAATGTTGATCGCACGGTTGGCGCAACGCTCTCCGGCGAAATCGGGCGGCGGTTCGGCGAGGCGGGTCTGCCGGAAGGCATGATCACGGTCAGTTTCCGCGGCAGCGCGGGGCAGAGTTTTGGCGCCTTCCTGGCGCCCGGCGTCCGCCTGCTGATCGACGGTGAGTGCAATGACTACGTCGGCAAGGGTATGGCAGGCGGCGAGATTGTGGTGCGGCCGCTGCCGCAGGCGCGCTACCCGTGGCACGAGAGCACGATCATCGGTAATACCTGTCTCTACGGCGCCACCGGAGGCACACTCTTCGCCGCCGGTCGCGCCGGTGAGCGCTTCGCCGTGCGCAACTCAGGCGCCGTGGCGGTGGTCGAGGGGGTCGGCGACCATGGGTGCGAGTATATGACCGGCGGCGTGGTGCTGGTCATTGGTCCTACCGGGCGCAACTTCGCGGCGGGCATGAGTGGTGGCATCGCCTACCTCTACGACGAGCATGGCGCGTTCCCATCGCGCTGTAACACCGAAATGGTCACGCTGGCGATGCTTGACCCGGCGGACGAAGACAATGTGCGTGCGCTGTTGGTGCGCCACGTCGAACTGACCGGCAGCCCGCACGCGGCGTCGCTGCTGGAGCGCTGGGAAGTGGCGCGCGGCGCGTTCTGGCGCGTTCAGCCGCGTGGTATGGAGACGGTGCGGCTGCCGAAGGCGCTCCTCCGTGTGCGCGAACGCACTCTCGGCGTGCATCGGTAAGGAGAGGCGGCTCTTTTTCCTCACCCCCCTGCCCCCTCCTCTCAGGTGTAGAGTTTTTCAGGAGCGAGGCGCGTTTTCCGCGCCTCGAAGCCTTTTTCTTCCAAACCCCCCTGCCCCCTCTCCAGCGTCGCTGGAGAGGGGGAGTTGATTCATTCTAATGCTCACAATGGGCGATGCCACGTCAGGGCTTGTCAAAAAATTGCGCCTATGAGATGCAGGGGCGCCCCGCTGTGGGCGCTCATTGTGTGTACGTCGCCTGGGCGCGCCTCGTCCAGCGCGGGCATAAATACCCGCGCTGATCGCACGAAGCCCCGCGTCAGCGGGGCTGTCAGTCGTCAGCGTCTGCACGTTCCGAGATACGCCTGTGCAGAAGTAGCGCGTTGGCGCCCTATCCCCCCCACCTGCCGTTCCTTCCCTTGCCGCTCTCACTTTTGAGATGGAATTGTCACCTGACAGAGGCGCGAATACTGCCGGAGTTTCTCTATAATCCCGGGTGTATGTGAGGGCTTAACCAAACCATTGGTGAGGAGGCGCCTGTGTCACGGGGGAAGTTCCGCCAGTACACTCTCAGGATGCTCGCTGTTGCGCTTGTTATTGCTGCTCTGACGATGCTCACTCCGTCCCCGCGCAGTGCGGCAAGTTCTGCCTATACCGTCTATCTGCCGCCGCGACCGTCAGGAGAAACCCGCGATCGTGCACCACCGGCGCCATCTCGTGTCCATCGTGCAGCCGGATGGACAGCGCCGTCGCGCGCGGATCGACCAGACGCCCGGCGATCACCCAAACGTGATACGGAGCATCGATGAGTTCGACGCCGCCTATGCGATACAGGTCATCGGACGAGCGAGAGAACGATGATGCGTACCCGTTCAGCGAGCGCAATCGCCTCCTGAAGGGTCGCCAAATCGGGCCAGAAGTCGGGATCATACCGCATCTGCATGGCGTAAGGGGTCAACTGCGTCAGCTCGACCTCCATAAAGTCAACCGTCGGGTAGAGCGCTTTGCAACGGTGTGCTAACTCTTCGAGGTTATGCGTGAAGGGAATTGGCTGTCCGGCAAACGCCAACAATCCTTTGAGATACTTTTCCGCTGCCTGCTGCGCGTGAAAACAGGCCGTGTCATAGGGACCGTTACTCGTTGCGATCAGGCGTGCAGCAGCCAGATCGCTATCGCCTTTGCGCAACCAGCCGTGCGCCAGATCAAGGACATCGCTCATACAGGACCCTTCCCTCGCGCAGCGCGGTCGTAATGAATGCGTGTGGAACGTTCGCCCACTGCGCCACCTCATCGGGCGTCCAGACGACAACATCTTTTGCGGGAAACAATCCGATCAACGCGCTCAGGTAACGTGCTGATCGCCTGTAGCGCGGCAGGCGGGACTCTTCGATGATGAGTAGATCAATGTCGCTATCAGAGCGGGCATCGCCCCGCGCGCGCGATCCGAACAGAATAATTTTGATCGGATCGCCGACAGCACAGATCCGCGCCACGATTTCCCGCAACAGCGCATCAGTCACAGGTGGATATGTCTGCGGATACTGGACGATCATATACGCTTTCAGAAATAAACACGACCCTGCAAAGGCGCCCTTTCCGAAGAAATTATAGACGACCGGCGCCATGTTCTGCAATCATCAGGCAAAGACCGCGAGTCGGGCAGGTTCCCGTACCAAAGAGGTCGGGTGAAGGGCGCATAGCCGAAGGGCGCGTCCAGCATTGCCAGCAGCGGCGCGTCGGGGGCGTGGCGCCAGCCGCGTTGCTGCAGCAAGGTGAGGAGCGCCTGTTGCAGGTCGGGGATGCCGCGCCGGAGCGCGATGTTCATTGCTGGCGCAGACGAAGGATGACTGAAACATACCGTCAGGACAGAAACCACCGCAACGTGACGAAGAGAGATGTCATACGCAGCACGACAGCGGACGCGGCATACCGGGATGAGGCGATAAACGCGCGTGATGATGTTATCACTATCGATCCTGACACACAAGTGGACGGCAGCAGACCGATCCAGAAGACGTAGAAGCCCTGACTTTCGTGCAACGTATAGGGAAACGCTCTTGTGATCGACTGGATCAGGCATGCCAGCGCTGCAAGTCCGAAGTACGCCTTATCACGGGTGATCATCACAAGCCTTCTGTCCACGCGAACATCCGTTTCATACATGATAGAGCAGGACGTTGAGTCACATCTGTTGCTGCTATTTGAGATACAGCTTGAGATGCTGGCGGACAGGGTCGACTCCTCCGGCTAATCCCACTCCGCTGTCTCCAAGGCAGAGGTATACGTCGGCGCTTGCAATGTTTCCGCGTCCGCTCATGCCTCCGAGCGTCACCTGATAGGATGATAGCATTGCATCAACCAGTGTGACGCTCGCAACGTTTCTCAGTCGATCAGGATCGCTTACAACAGCAGGAAAGCGCACAACAAAGGTGTAATCCACGTCAGGAGAAGGAACTCCATCGCACGCATCATCTTGATACGCACTAATGATGTCAGTCTGCTGACATCAGCGGTTGCCCGGTGTAACCAAAAAACTCACGTTCGATGAGCTGTTGCCAACTCGTTCCAGTCTGGAGGATATACACAGATCCTGGATCGAAAGCCACTTCTGTCTGTAATTCTTCGATCAAACTCCTAAGGGCCAGGCGCACTCTTAACGCTGATCGTCACGTGTCCGGTGTCACAAACCCGTGTCTGCGCAGCAGAAGGAACCCTCACACTGGCTGGCAGCGGGATTCTCTCGCCAACCCGGACCGTCCGTTGTTCCCCGTTGATTGTAACCGTCACGGCTGGCTCAGGCTGCGGTGACTGGGCGACTGTCGGGGCAGGCACGACGAGGAGCAGCGAGACGATCAGCGCCATCAGCGCCAGGCGGCGCATCACGTGTGTACGCATAAGCGCATCTGTTCGTGACTATCCTTGATCATTCCCTTTTGATCCCGGCACGGCGCTATCGGGGCGTCTATCGGGGAACTGCCCTTCATTGAGTAGAGTCTTTGCGTGCGGGGAAGGAGTGCAGACGACGGGATTGGCGCGATCTGCGCCTCCTATCCGCGCAATGGGGCGCGGAACCGCTCGAGGAGCTGCACATCATCAGTCAACACCCGAACGTCGAACGGAAGCGGGTCCGCCGCGACTGTCAGAAGAAACCCGCGATCATGCACCACCGGCGCCATCTCGCGTCCGTCGCGCAGCCGGATGGACAGCGCCGTCGCGCGCGGATCGACCAGACGCCCGGCGGCTGGAGCCGCGCGCGACGGGCGCCAGGCCCGCCTGCGCGGGCTTCACCGGGCGATACCAGATGATGTTCTCATACGAACGTGCGGTCAGTCAGACAAGACATTCGAGCGCCCGGTGCGCACGGCGTAACGATCCACACCATGCGTTGGCGGTTGTGGGCGCACGACTGCGCTTTGGCATCAGCAGCCCCGACGGGGCTTTCACTTGCTCAGCGAGGGCTTTACCCCGCAGCGCCCCAGCAATATTGTACAAATGACCGCGTATCAGTATTAGATGATCGAGCCTGCGCCTGTGGAGCGGCTGGCGTTGGCTGAGCCTGTCGAAGCCGGCTGAGCCTGTCGAAGCCAACATCAGCTGCAAGACGGTCACCACGGGCAAGGATTGTGCACCACCTGATTGATCGCGCTATAAGAGCCTATCCGGACAATCTCGTTGGGTAGGCGAAGGCATTGCCTTCGCCTACCCGGTCGCACTTTGGTCAGCGATTTTTCGGATAGGCTCTAAGGCAAACGCCTGCCGCGTGTGGTACAGTATGGTCGAGGACTGACCGGCGGGCAAGGAACCTATGCGGGCGTTGCGGACGGTGCATCGCTTTCTGACGCAGGGCGAAATCGGGCTGCGCTGGCTGCTGCTGTTTCGCTGGGCGGCGCTGGGCGTTGCGCTGGCGCAGAGTCTTCTGATCGAAGCGGACCGGCTGCCGCAGTTGGTCGTGCAGATTCTCCTGGTTGCGCTCTATACCCTTGGCTGGACGATCCTGGCGTGGCGCCCGGCGCAGGCGCCGACCACCGTCCTGCACGCGCGCTGGTTCGTCGGCGGCGACGTCGTGGCTTTGCTTCTGCTCAACCTGGCGAGCGGCGGCTGGCATAGCCCCGTTGTACCGCTCTACCTTCGCCGCGCTTGCCATGCTGCCGTATCGCTTCGAGCGGCGCGGCGTGTGGGCTGGTCTGGCGCTGCTCGTCGCCTGGCACAGCGGCATGGCGTTGCAGCAGCGGCTGCCGCTGCGCGTAAGCGCGGCGCTGGCGCTCGATGGCGTAATGTTCGGCGGGTTGCTGATCCTGAGCGCCTATGCGCTGCGCCTGGTCGAGGAACAGCAGCGGTTGACCGCGCAGCGCGCCGCCGCCGAAGAACGGCTGCGCATCGCGCGCGACCTCCACGACGACGCGGTGCAGCAGATGTACAGCATCGTGTTGCTGCTCAAAGGCGCCGTGTGCCGCAGCGCCGGAGAGGGAGAAAGCCCGGCGCTGCGCCGCGTCTATGCGCAGGCGGTGCAGACCTGGGAGGGGTTGCGCCGCTACCTGCGCGACCTGCGCGATCCGCTCGATGAGCGCGCCTTCAGCGAGCGACTGCGCCGCCGGGCGGAGGCCTTCACGCGCCTGACCGGCATTCCGGTCGAGCTGGACCTCGACGAGGTCGATCCGCCGGAAGAGACCTGCGTCCAGGTGCTGGCAATCACGCGCGAAGCCTTGAGCAACGTGTATCGTCATGCGCGGGCGCAATCGGTCACGCTGCGGCTCCGGGTCGAGGGGGAGACGCTCATGCTGGAGATTGCCGACGATGGTGTCGGATTCGATCCGCACAGCGTCGGCGCCGGCGAGGGGCGGTATGGATTGCGCGGCATCGCCGAACGGGCGACGCTGATCGGCGGCGCATGGAGGATTGAGAGCCAGCCGGGGCGAGGAACGCACGTGCGTGTGGAATGTCCGTTCCGACCGTCTGTGACGCCGGAGGAAAGGTAGCGTATCGGGCGCATCGGGCGCCGGAGGAGACGCTGCGGATGGTGCGCATACTGCTGGTGGACGATCACCCGCTGGTGCGGAGCGGGTTGCGCGCAGAAATCGAAGCGTGCCACGGGATGCAGGTGGCGGCGGAAGCGGGCACGGCGGCGGAGGCGCTGGCGCGTCTGGCAGCCGAGCGTCTGGCAGTGGCGGTGATCGACGTCCAGTTGGGCGACGGCTGCGGGATCGACCTTGGGCGCCGCATCGTGGCACAGACGCCGTGCGCAGTGGTGCTGCTGACCGCGTTCGACTGGGATGTCTATCTGGTGCAGGCATGGGAGGCGGGCGCGGCGGCGTTTATCGCCAAGAGCGCTGATACCGAGGCGCTGGTCGCGGCGATCCGGAAAGCGGCTGACGGCGAACGCGCCTTCAGTGACGCGCAGCGGGCGCGCATCGCCGCCTGGCGGCGCGACGTGGCGGGGTGCCTGGCGCAGTTGAGCGACCGCGAATACGCCGTTCTGCGTCTGCTGGCGGAGGGCGCGACCAATCGGGAGATCGCCGCAGAGCTGGGGCTGGCGCTCAAGACCGTCGAAGCGCACGTGCAGAGGGTGCTGCACAAACTGCGCCAGTCATCGCGGCGCGCAGTGCAGGTTTGGGCGCAGCAGCACCGGATTATCGCATATGGGAGACCGGATGCGCAACCGAGGCGTCCTCCAGAATGAAATATGCAGTTGACCCCAAATTAAGGGTATATCCCTAATAGACATGCTGGCGGTTGAGTAATAGAATCAGGACACAATAACGATTAGAAGTAATTCGCACTGATGGCAAGGAGATAGATGTGGAACGTTATCTCCTCTTCGACAGCGACTGCATACGGTGCACTGAATTGGCTCGACAGATCGAGCACGCAACTCAGGGTTGGTTGAAAGCCAGGAGCCTTTATGATCCCGCTATGCAAACGTTGCTGAATACTGCGCGCCCTGGCTGGAGCTGGGAGCCTACGCTGGTGGAGATCGCAGGCGAACATGTGCAGGTATTTACCGGCTTGCGCATGCGGGCTCATCTCGCCGTCAAGCTCGGACCGCACCGGGCGCTGCGCGTGATTCAGTTCGTACAACGCGCACTAACGTCACAAGGAAGTGTCGAGCAAGCACGGCGCTCGTTTTCGCTATTGCGGCGTAGATTTGTAAAAACCGCTTTTGGTTTTGTCGGGGTTGCCCTCGGACTAAGACACCTATCACCAATCTACGCTCATTGCAATTGTTCCTGTCTACGAAACGAGTATGATCAACACATCTGCGACTGTGACTGCGATCGGTTTCCAGGTACATACTGCTACGGTCCTGTATACCGCGTCTATACATACGAGTGTTGTCCTCCAGCTGATCCGGTCTACTGTCGTGAATACTTGGTCTTTAAGCACCATCGTTTCTGTGTCGTGTGCCCTCCTGTTCCTTGCAGAGGCTAGAGCCTGTTATGCATTTCAGAGATACACGTGGTATGATTTCAGTATAACACGTCAACCCTATCCCAGCGATGTGAGCGACGAGGAGCGGGCCTTCGTCGCTTCGACCGGCTCAGGCGCCGCGCTCCCTCCCTGACCTTCATGACCGAAGACGCCCCGCAGCGCAACCACGCGCTGCGCGAGGTCTTGA